>PLMM01000054.1 GCA_003142495.1 Gemmatimonadota bacterium
CAACATCTTCGCCGCCGCGATTCCGGAGCGCTTCTTCGATGTCGGCATCGCCGAGGGACACGCGGTGACGTTCGCGGCGGGGCTCGCGACGCAGGGAATCAAGCCCGTCGTCGCGATCTACTCGACCTTCCTGCAGCGCGCGTACGACAACGTCATTCACGATGTGGCGCTGCAGCACCTGCCGGTGGTGTTCTGCATGGATCGCGCGGGGCTCGTCGGTGAGGATGGGCCGGCGCACATGGGGCTCTACGACATCGCGTACATGCTCGCGGTGCCGGGAATGGCGGTGACGGCGCCGAAGAACGGCACCGAGATGCTCGCGCTCGTTCGCACGGGGCTCGCGCACGAGAAGGGGCCGCTGTGCCTGCGCTATCCGCGCGATGTGTCGCCCGACATCCCCGTCGCGGCGACAGATATTCCTGCCGTGCCCTTCGGCACGTGGGAGGTTCTGCGCCAGGGACGCGATGTCGCGATCCTCGCGGTCGGGACGATGGTGCTTCCGGCGCTCGCGGCCGCGGAGGAGCTCGCGGCGGACGGACTCGATCTCACCGTCGTCAACTGCCGCTTCATGAAGCCGTTCGACGAGATCACGCTCACCGCGGTCGTGGGCCAGCATCCGCACGTGCTCGTGGTCGAGGAAGGGACGATGGTGAACGGCTTTGGCGCGTACATGTCGACGGTGATCGGACTCATCGATCCGTCGGTGCGCGTAGGCGTGCACGGCGTTCCCGATCGCTACATCGAGCAGGCGCCGCGCAAGGTGCAGCTCGCCTTGGTTGGTCTCGACGCTCCCGGAATCGCGCGCCGTGTGCGCGCGCTGCTCGAGACGGAAGCGGTCGCCGGGTGATCCGTCTCGGGGTCATCGGCAATCTGAGCTACGATGGCCTCCCGGCGGTTCTCGAGCGGCTGATTGCGCTCTCGCCGCCGCTGCAAATCACTCCCGTGTTCGAGCGGGAGCTGCACGAAGTGGTGAGCAAGGCCGAACTGCTGAGCGATCCCTCGCACATCGATGCACTGCTCACGCTCGGCGGCGACGGCACGATGCTTCGCGGCGCGCGCCTCGTTGCGGGACGGCAGATCCCCGTACTCGGCGTGAATCTCGGCAGGCTCGGCTTCCTCACCGCGTGCGCGCGCGAGGACATGGAGCTCGCGCTGCAGCGACTCGCGGCCGGCGACTATCTCGTGCAGAAGCGCATGACGCTCGAGGCGTGGACGACGCGTCACGCGGAGCCGCGATGGCGCGCGCTGAACGACGTCGTGCTGCACAAAGGCGGCTTCGCGCGCGTGTTCACGCTGCGCGCATCGGTGAACGGGGAGCTCATGAGCACATACGCCGCCGATGGCGTGATCATCTCGTCGCCCACCGGCTCCACCGGCTACAGCCTCTCGGCCGGCGGGCCGATCGTCGTGCCGACCGTGGAGTCACTCATCCTTACGCCGATCTCGCCGCACACGCTCGCGATTCGCCCAGTGGTGCTGCCGCCGCACGCCGAGGTGACGGTGCAGGTAGATGCTGGTCCCGACGAGCTTTTGGTGACGATCGATGGACAGGTTGGCGCGACCTTCTTTCCGGGCGACACGCTCACCGTGCGGCGCGCGGACAAGCCGGTGCTCGTGGTGACGTTCAGGGACGGCACATTCTTCTCACGCATGCGGCGCAAGCTGGGGTGGGGAGGACTCCGCGAGCGCGACGAGGAGGCAGGTGCTCACTGAGCTCCGCATCAGGAATTTCGCGATCATTGACGCGCTCACCCTTCCGCTCGCGGCGGGGTTCAACGTTCTCACGGGCGAAACGGGCGCGGGCAAATCGATCATCGTTGGCGCCCTCGGCTTTTTGCTCGGCGAGCGCGGCACGGCAGATCTCATTCGCACGGGCGCGGAGAAGGCGTCGGTGGAAGGGATCTTCGACGCGTCGGGCGACGACGACTTGATCGCGCTGCTCGACGCGCGCGGCATTGACGTGGACGATCCGACGACGATCGTGCTGCGGCGCGAGATCGTCTCGAGCGGGCGCACGCGCGCCTGGATCAACAGCGCCACCACCACGGCCGCGGTGCTCGCGGAGGTCGGACGCGCGCTCGTGAGCTTGCATGGCCAGCACGAGGCGCAGACGCTGCTCGACGAGGAGTCGCAGCGCGCGATTCTCGACGCCTTCGGCTCGGCCACCGCCGCTGCCGCGCGCGTGCGCGATGCCCACGAGAGCGTGCTCGGGCTCGCGCGCGAGATGCAGTCGCTCAAAACACGCAAGGCGGATGCGGAGCGGCGCGCGGACTATCTGCGGCATCTCGTTACGGAGATCGACGAGGCGCAGCTTCGCCCCGGCGAGGATGTGTCGCTCGAGGAAGAGGCGCGCCGCCTCGAGCACGCGGAAGAATTGAAGTCACTCGCCGCGGGGCTTGCGGGAATACTCGAGGGCGAGGAGGGCGCCGTGCTCGAGAGCCTCGGCCACATGCAGCGATCGCTCGCCGCGATTCAGCGCATCGATGCGTCGCTCACGCGGCTGCAGGAGCTCTACGACGGCGCGTTCTATTCACTGCAGGAGCTCTCGCGCGAGCTGGAGGAATACGAGCGAGCGGTCGATCTCGATCCGTCGCGCCTTGCCGAGGTGCAGCGCAGGCGCGATCTGATCTTTCGCCTCACGAAGAAGTACGGGCCCTCGCTCGAGGCCGTAGCGGAGACGCTGCGTGTGGCGCGCTCAGAGCTCGATCTCGTCGACAGCGGATCGCTCGACATCAGGCAGCTCGAGCAGCGGCACGCCGAGGCGCAGCGCACGCTTGCGGCCGCCGCACTCGAGCTCACGGCGCTGCGCCGCGATGCGGCCGCGCGCCTTGCTGCCGAGGTCGATGCGGTGCTTCCCGAGCTCGGCATGCCGGACGGGCGCCTCGACGTCAACATGCGAGCGCGCGCCGAGATCGCTGCGGTGGGTGCAGAAGACATCGAGCTGCGCGTCGCGCTCAATCGCGGGCACGAGTCGCGTCCGCTCGCGCGCGTCGCCTCTGGTGGCGAGCTCTCGCGCGTGATGCTGGCGCTCAAAACCATCCTCGCGCGCCTCGACCGCGTGCCGACGCTCGTCTTCGATGAGGTCGACGCCGGCATCGGCGGGAAGATCGGGCTCCAGGTGGGCGACACGATGCGTCGCGTCGCGAAGCATCATCAGGTGCTCGCGATCACGCATCTCCCGCAGATCGCAGCGCGCGCGCACCACCACATCGTGGTCGAGAAGGGCGCGCGTGGCGGAATCACGTCCGCGGACACCCGCGTCGTCGAAGGCGATGCGCGCGTGATCGAGGTCGCGCGGCTACTCGGCGGCGATCCCGAGAGCGACGTCAGCCTCGCGCACGCGCGCGAGCTGTTAAGCGCGGCGGCGCACGATCGCGAGAGCGCAGAGCCGCCCAAGCGAAGCGCGCGAAAGCTGGCGAAGAAGCGCTAGGGCATGCTGGGCGCGGGCGGCGCGGCCGGCTCCAGCGTCGGCTGCTTGTTCGCGGCGGCCGGCGGCGCGAACTCGGCGCCCCACAGCCGATGGAAGATGCGCACGCCGAAGATCACTTCCGACTCCTTCGGCAGATTGTTCGAGATCGAGACGACCTTCGAATACTCGAAGCTCTTCTCGACGGGAATGCGCGAGCGGTTGCGCGTGTACGCCTCCACTGCGGAGTAGATCGCGCCGAAGCCGACGCGATGCTCGGTGAGCGCCGTCCCCGCATCCAGCGTCGACGCATCGAGCGTCACCGGCTCGCCGGCGACATCCGTGGTCGTCGTTCCCGTGTACTGATCCTCCGCGCCATGATGGTAGCGATACTGCAGCCCCACCGCGAAGTAGCGGCCGAACTGGTAGCGCGGCGTGAATTCGAGCTCGTACTTCGTTCCGAGCTTGCGCGCGGCGGAGAAGGGCACGGCGTCGTCGGCGAACGGATTGTCTCCCGGATGCACCGCGACGATCACGTTGTCCGACATTGGCTTCTCGTAGCGCGCGACGAGTGAGCCGAAGAAGTGCTTGCCGACGGTGACATCCGTCGCGGAGCGCGCGATAAGGGCGCGCGCCCTATCGCTTGTGCCGATCGCGAACGGATCGGTGGGATCGACCGTGATCCCCGTGCCGAGCAGCGCGCCTCCCTCGAGCGCGCTGCGGATGTGCACACCGTCGCGCGGCTCGAGTCGCGCGTGTTGTCCCGGCTCGCCGAGCCACACGACCTTGGCGAGCGCCTCGATGTTTCCCCACCCGTTGTGGCTGGTCTCCAGCAGCGTGTCGAGTATCGGCTCGGTGACTGTCGTGTGCACCGTGTCCTTCACGATAATGTGCGTGTGCGCAGATGAGACGAACGTCAGCGATTTCGTGGTCACCCACGGCACGCTGACGCCGATCGAGAAGCGCTTGAGCACGCCCACCTCGAGGCCGATCGTCGAGGCGCGATACTGCCTGTCGCTGTCGTACGTCGTATCGCTACCGTCGCCGATCGACCGCGACCGATGCCAGTCGTTCGAGAGCCGAATGCGGATCGCACCGACCGGCGCCGCCGTCGCATCTTCGCCGTAGCCGAGCACCGTTTGCGCGGGCGCGCGTGCGCTGAGCGCGAAAAGGGCAGCGGTGGCGAGCAGCGCATGGCGTGCGCGAGTGCGCGAGAAGGCGAGATGCACGTGAGCGTGGAAAGAGGCGCGGAGCGAGGGGCTCGCGCACTGCGCACGGGCCGCTGGAGACTGTCATCGCACGCGATCGAATGTCAACCGATTCGCGCGCTCCTGAACGATGCGGGATCGCGCGCATTGCCAGTAGGGAGCCGGACGATGATGTTTGTGGACGCGCCCGTCCCGTCGTTGGCAAGCGCGCACCTCCCATTCGAGCATCCGACGTGAAACAGATACCGATCCCGGCGATGCCCTGGCAGGTGACCGGCAATCATTGGCTCTCGCTGCCGTGCATCCATCCGGCCGACGGCTCGCTGTACGCGCTCGGTGTTCTGCACCGCGGTGCGCGCGCCGCGCTCGAGTTTGCGGGCTCCGCGCACTTTCTCGAGGGGCAGGGCGCGCCGCTCCTGCGTCCCGCGCTGGCGATCAACGGCGTGGTGCGTGAGCTCGCCTCGCTCGAGCTCGCGTGGGAGCGCGCACTCGGCTGGATTCCCACCTTTACCTGCGCCGTGGACGGGCTCGTGGTGCGCGGTACGCTCTTCGCGCCGCACGGCCGCGATGCGGATTTGGCCGGCGCCGTGTACGCGATCGCGATCGAGAATCGCGGCGACGCATCCGCGAAGATCGCGATCTCGCTCGAGGGCGTGCTCGGGCATCGCCAGCTGCGCGTGCGCTCGCCCCGCGCCGCCGACGATGCACATCGCGTGATCGAGGGCGAAGAGCAGGTAATCGTGCTCGAGGGAACCGCGCAGCCGGGCTTCGCGGCGCTCGCGATCGCCGCCGATGGCGATGCGCGCGTCGAGACGCACGCTGGCGACTCGCCGCGCTTCGCGCTGCGGCGCGAGCTCGAGATCGGCGGCGGCGCCAAGGGAAGCGTCGCCTTCTTTATCGCCGCCGGCCCCGAGCGCGACGGCGCCGAGGCGACGGTGGCGGCGATGCGCCGCCGCGGATGGAGCGATCTGCTCACCGTCACGCGCGACGCGCTGCAGCGCATGGAGCAGACGGTCGGGCACGATGGCATCGATCGGCTCATCAATCGCAATCTTCTCTTCGCGTACTTCTACGCGGCCGGTCGCGCGCTCGACGATGCGCACTTCTATCTCGTGCGCAGCCGTGCGCCATGGAACGGCCACGGCATCACCGTGCGCGACTGGGAAGCGCTCTCGTGGACGCTCCCCGCGATTCAGCTCGCGGATCCGTCGCTCGCGCGCGAGCTGTTGCTGCGCGCGAGCGAGCTACACGGCTACGCGCCGGGGCTTGGCGTACACTATCTCGACGGCACGCTCTTCGAGCCTGGCTTCTCGCTCGAAGGGCTCGCGTCCTTCGCGCTCGCCACCGACCGCTACATCCGCGAGACCGCCGACGACCAGATCGTCGACGAGCCCGTGATCGCCGAGACGCTGTACGCGTCGTGGGACGATCTCGCCGAGCGTCGCGATCTGCACGTGCCGCTGTACAAAACGGAGGTCACGTTGTCTGGCGCGCCCGCGCCGCACCCGTTCACGCTGCACGGCAACGCCGTCGTCGCACAGGCGCTCGACATCTTCCGTCGCACGCTCGACGAGGAGACGGCGCGCAAGGTCGAGGATCCCGAGGCCGTTCGCGCGGCGCTCAAGCGCCACTTCGCCATCGAGCGCGGCGGCAAGGTCACCTTCGCGTCGTCGATCGATCTCGCGGGTCACCAGTCCACAGAAGATGATCCGTACGCCTCCGCCTATTGGCTTCCCGTGTACGACGCCATGGAGCGGCACGACTCGGCCTATCGGCGCACGGTGAAGGGTGTCGGCGCGGAGCCGCATCTGCTCGCGCAGCAATGCGCGCGACTCATGGGTCCGGATGCGGCGGCTGTGCTCCAGTGGCTGCGCCGCGCACCGCTGGACAATGGCCTTGCGGCCGAAAGTGTGGATGCGGATGGGCGCGCGCTCGTCAATGGGGGTGATGCGTCGCTGGCCGGACTCCTGGCCTGGTGCGCCTGGTACGCCGTGCACGCACTTGGCACGCGCCCCTGACCGGCACCTACCTGAGCACCTACCTAGCACCTACCTA
>PLMM01000128.1 GCA_003142495.1 Gemmatimonadota bacterium
GTATGCAGCTTCATGATTTCCCATTCCATGCCGTCGAGTTTGGATGGTTTCATCAGTATGGCGTCCGGAATGCCTATCTTGCCCAGGTCGTTCATCGGGGCGGCGTAGAGGATGGTTTCTACCGTCTTTTCGTCAAGGCCCATCTTCCGGGCGATCGCCGCGGAGTAAAGGCTCATGCGTTTGATATGGGCGCCAGTGTCGTCACTTTTATACTCCGAAGCCATGGACAAACGGTAGATCGTTTCGAGGGAGGCGGATTTTATCTTCTCGAGTGCTTGTTTCAATTCAGCGGTGCGCTGGTTCACCTCGGCTTCCAGCTCCGTCCTGTAATTGCTCAGCAGGTCGTTGTAGGCCTTGACCTTCAACAGGGAGCGCACACGCGCCAGCAGTTCCACCCTGTCGACGGGCTTCGAAAGAAAATCGTCGCAGCCTGCTTCGATACCTTTGACACGGTCTTCGGTTTCACGTAGCGCCGTAACGAGTATTATCGGGAGCGTGCAGTGCAAGGGGTCCTGCCTCACCCTGCGGGTGACTTCGAATCCGTCCATGCCGGGCATCATGACGTCGAGCAAAATCAGATCCGGCGGTTGCTTGGCGACCATCCGCAGCGCAGTCTCGCCGTCCGGCGCGGTGACGATGCGATAGCCCAGCGCCTCGAGCCTCACCTTGAGGACCTCGACGTTGTCCGGGTGATCGTCGACGATGAGTATCAGTGGCCGAGGTTGCTCCTCAACGGCCATTGCCCTTTCCGATGAACTTCTCGACTTCGCTCACGACGGCCTTAGGCTCGCAGGGCTTGGCGAGATAACTGTCGCAGCCTACCTCCATGGCCTTCTCGCGGTCTGAAGCGAGCGCGTGCGCCGTGAGCGCGATGATCGGGATGCCACGCGTCTCCGGATCGCGTTTGAGCACCTGGGTCGCCTCCCACCCATCGATCACGGGGATCGAGATGTCCATCAATATCAGGTCAGGGTGTTCGGCGCGCGCCTTGGCGATCCCTTCCTCACCGTTGAGCGCCTCCATGACGACGTACCCGAAGTGCTGGAGAATGGTCGAGTAGACGATACGATTGTCTTCGTTGTCTTCGACCAGAAGTACTGTCTTACCACCGATGCTCATGCGTCTCCTCACCCCAAATGGGGCCCCGGGCGTGCGCCCGGGAGAGGGAACCCGAATTTTGTGCTGCGCTCGGCAATCGAGGCCCGAAGCGTGCACACGTCGACCGTACCCNNGTGGTCCGCAAGATTCTTACCATATGGGGGGCGACGCTGAGCCCCGTAACAGGAGTTGTCATGGCACGCACAACGGATTTCTCGAGTGTACGATCCGCGGGCGCATCGCCGCGGGCGCGACAGGCCGACGCCGACGCGAACGAGTCACTCGACTCGGTCGCCTCGTCGAAGCCGCGCGGAAAGAGCTACTCCGAGCGCATGGAGATCAAGCACGCCGCGATCTTCGGCGCGGGCATAGCGCTCGGCGCGCTCATCGGCGCTGGCGCGGCGCTACTCTTCGCGCCGCAGAGTGGGGAAGAGACCCGCGAACTGATCGGCGAGCGCGCCCGCGGCTTCGGCAGCCGCATTGGGGATCGCATCGACGACGCGCGCGGCGACCTCGGCTGGTACATGAAGCGGGGGCGCCGGAAGATGCGTCGCGGTGCGGAGCGCGGTCGCTGGGCCGGCCAGGATCTAGCCGACCGGGTCCGAAAGGGCTGGTAGCCTCGGCGCGCGCTATTTCAGCTTGGCCAGCTCGTCCTGAGCTTCCCGCTTGTAGTGCGCGTCGTTGAAGTCCGTGATCTGACCGTCGATCACCGCCTGGAACTGCACCTTCGCCTTCTCGATGTCGCCGGGCTTGTTGCGATCGCGATAGACCTCGGCGAGGTCGAGATGGTGCGTGATGCGAACGGGGTCGAGCGCCACCGCGCGCTCCATGTAGCGCACCGCTTCGGCCCAGCTCGCGGTTCCAAAGACATCGCCCCCGAGGAAGTTCTTGGCCATGAAGCGCGAGAAGCCGCTGAGGCGCATGATCTCCGCGTTCCATCTCCCCATCACGTGATTCGCGCCCGCGTGCACTGAGTCGAGGCGCAGCGTCTCCAGCGCTTCGGTGCGTACATCCTTCGCGAAGCGCACGCGCTCCTTCTTGCCGACGGAAAGCGCGACACGACCAACCGCGCGCGCGACGCTGAAGTGCGCCTCGGGATCGGACGGCTTGAGAGCGACCGCCTTCGTTGCGAGCTCCTTCGCCTCCGCGTACAGATCCTTCTGCTTGTCCTTGTCCGGCTCGTACTCGCCAAGGTCGACGAGCGTACGCGAGGCTTTCCAGTACGCTTCCTCAGCGCCGGAGTCCGCGGCAATCGCGGCCTTGTAATCCGCGAGTGCCGCGGTGGCATTGAGCGCGACGGCCGCCTTGTCACCGGCGGCTATATGGTCGGCCGCCGATTGAGCTGACGCGACGGTCGCGAAGAGGGAAGCCGCGACGGTTACTGCGAGGTAGCGAATCAGCATGGAAGATCCGACATTGGGGTCGTCTCGGAGAGGCAGAGACGTGAACACGGCGAGCATGGTGCGACGGGAAGCATCTCTACATCATCAACGCGCGCGGATGCACCTTCGCTGACGAAGGTAGATATACCCCACAACCCGGTCAATGCTCGCCATCCGACTGATCGAACGAAAACGCGATGGCCAGCGGATCGAGCCGGGCGAGTGGCGCGCGCTGCTCGGCGCGTACGTGGCAGGTCACGTGCCGGACTATCAGATGGCCGCATTTCTGATGGCGGTGTTTCTGCGAGGGCTCGATCGCGAGGAGACTGCGGCGCTCACTGACGCGATGCTGCGCAGCGGCGGCGCACTCGATCTCCGCGCGATTGCTGCTCCTTGCATCGACAAACACTCTACTGGCGGTGTGGGCGACAAGGTTTCGCTCGTGCTCGCGCCACTTGCTGCGAGCGTCGGCCTCGTGGTGCCGATGATGTCGGGGCGCGGGCTCGGGCACACCGGTGGCACGCTCGACAAGCTCGATGCGATCCCGGGCTTTCGGAGCGACCTCACGCTCGCGCAGGCGCGCGCGCAGCTCGAGCGCATTGGCTGCGTGCTGTTGGGACAGACAGGCGAGATTGCGCCGGTGGACAAGAAGCTGTACGCGCTGCGCGACGCGACGGCGACGGTCGAATCGATTCCGCTGATCGCCGCGAGCATCATGAGCAAGAAGCTCGCAGAGGGGCTCACGGGATTGGTGCTCGATGTGAAGCGCGGATCGGGATCGTTANNTCGTTTCTGCAGACGCTCGAGCGCGGGCTCGAGCTGGCGGAGACGATGATCGCGTTGGGCGCGGCGCACGGCTGTCCGGTGGTCGCGCTCGTGACCGCGATGGACCGTCCGCTCGGCCGCGCGTGCGGCAACGCGCTCGAGACGGAGGAGGCGATCCAGGCGCTGCGCGGGGAGGGGCCGGCGGATCTGATGGAGGTGACCTACGCGCTGGCTGCGGAGATGATGCTGCTGGGCGGGCTCGCGCTCGATCGCGAGTCGGCGATCGAGACGTTGACGAGCGCGGTGTCGTCGGGGGCGGCTGCGGAGAAGTTCAAGGAGATCATCGAGGCGCAGGGTGGAAATCCCGCGGTGGTCGACGATCCCGCGCTGTTGCCGCAGGCCGAGGCGATCGAGCTCTTTCGTGCGGCGCGCCGCGGCTTCATCGCGCAGATCGAGCCGCGCGCGGTTGGGCGCGGGATAATAGCGCTCGGTGGCGGTCGCACGACCATGGAGGACGTGGTCGATCCCGGCGTGGGCTTCGTGATCACCGTGAAGCCGGGCGACTGGGTGGAGATGGGTGAGCCGATCGCGAGTGTTTTCGCGCGTGATGAGGCAGGGCTGCGCGCGGGTGCGGGCGCGTTGCGCGAGGCGATACGGATTGCGGATGAGGCGGAGCCGCCGCTGGCGCTCATCTCGCATCGGGTGACGGCGAAGGGAGTGGAGGTGTATGCGAGCTGAGACGGCTTTGAGCGGCTGGAGGGTCGTGCTTCCTGCGGGCGCGCTCGCATGCGTGTGCGTGCTTGCCGCAGTCGCGCGCGCGGCGGCGGCTGGCGACGATCCTCGCATCGCGCGCATCCGCGCGTGGTACACGTCCACCGAAAAGGCGCTGTCGCGTAACCGCGTGGTGCGGCGAGATCTGGCGGAATTCGCGTCGCAGGGTGCGGTGCTCACCGCTTGGTTCGGCGGCGACTCGCTGACCAAGGTGAACGCCACATCATATGTAGAGGGTGGGCGCACGACGGACGATTTCTACGTGCACGACGATTCCGTTTACTTCGTGTCGCACATCGTGGGAAAGTATTTTCTGTCGGTGGATGGACAGCTGATCCATCGTGTGCAGTATCGGATGTACTTCGATCACGACACGCTGATCCGGTGGATCGACACGACGGGAAAGGATCTCGCGCTGAAGAGCGCCGCGGCGGATTCGGCCGCGAAGCACAATCTCGAGGTGGCGAAGATCCTGATCGACTGCGCGAAGATCGAAGATGCGGTGCAGGCGTGCATTGCGCCGCCGAAGGACACGGCGACGGAAGTCCTGGCGAAGTGAAGATGGATGCGGGCAGGCGCGCATCGATCGGCGCGGTGCGAAAGGCGCGCCGCCGCATCATCAATCGCGTTGCTGCCGTCGTCGCTGTTGTATTCATGCTCGTGATCGCGGACGCTCAGCTGGCGAGCAACGGACCAGAGGGTTTGACGAACGCGGGATTCATCGGCCTCGACCTTGGATTGGGAATCGTGATGTTCGTCATGGGCACGTGGCTAGGCGCGGCGTTCGAAGTGCTGACGCGCTCGAGGCGAGAGCGTCGTACCGCGGTCGAGCGAGCGCGTGGAGTGCGGCACACCGAGGAGTCATAAATCATGGGGATTGTTTTCGTCGACGTCGGCGTTTCACTCGATGGCTACATGGCGGGTCCAAATCGCGGGCCGGACAATCCGATGGGCGGCCGCGCCATGTCGATCCACCAGTGGGTGTTCGAGTGCGCGAGCTTCCGCGAGCATCTCGGCATGAAGGGAGGCGTGTCCGGAACACTCGACGACGACTTGATCAAGCGCGTCTTCGCGCGAAGCGGCGCCAACGTGATGGGGCGACGGATGTTCGACGAGGGAGAGGTCGCCTGGCCGGAGGAGGCTCCGTTTCACGGCCCGGTGTTCGTGCTGACGCATCACGCGCGCGAGCCGTGGGTGCGGAAGGGTGGCACGACGTTCTACTTCGTGACCGACGGCATCGAGAGTGCACTCGCGCAGGCGAAGATTGCGGCGAAGGGGAAGGACGTGCGGATCTCGGGCGGCGCGGAGACCATCAGGGAGTATCTCGACGCGGGGCAGATCGATGAGTTCACGCTGCACCTCGCGCCGGTGGTGCTGGGCGATGGATTGCGGCTGATGGATGGGTTGAGCGCGGAGAAGCTGAAGTTCGAACAGACGGGGTCGAGCAGCTCGGCGCTTGTGACGCATGTCGACTATCGCGTTCTACGTTAAATGAGCATCGTCTGCGGCGTGCGTGTGTCTTACTTGCTTGCATGCGCACTGTGCGCATTCGCGGACGTCGTCGCTGCGCAGTCGACCGCGCCCTCGTGTTTCCGCTATGAGCCGGACACCGTGCGCCTCACCGGCGTGCTCGAGAAGCACACATATCCCGGCCGGCCAAACTACGAGAGCACTAAGGCCGGCGACGAAGCGGAGACAGGCTACTATCTCGCGCTCGCCGAGTCGATCTGCACGATCGGAGGCGGAGCATCGCGCGAGAACGAGCCGCACGACGGCGTCCGTCGCGTGCAGCTCGTGATCCGCTCTGGCGTATCCGCCGAACTGTCCGCGCGAGTCGGCAGGCGAGTGACGCTGCGCGGAACCTTGTTCTCCTCCTTCACCGGCCATCATCACACGCCGATACTGATCACGGTGCTCTCGCCCGTCGTGCCTGTGGATGACGCGAGGCGCTTGCTGAAGATTCGCAGGTGGGTCGCGGCGACGACTCGCGAACTACAGGGCGATCGCATCGTCAAGCGGGATCTCTCCGGCTTCTCGAGCGAAAGCGGCGAGCTCACGACGTATTCTGCCGCCGACACAGTTCGCAAGATGGACGCGCAGCTCTATGGTGAGACGGGTCGTGCTCGCGAGGAGTACTTCACCAACGACGGCCAGCCGTACTTTGCGCTGATCACCGACGATCGTTACGATCACTCGGGGAGGCGCAACGTCGTTCACACGTACCAGACGCGCCTCTACTTCGACGACGACCGATTGATCAGCTGGATCGATTCGACAGGACGTAGACGCGCGCCGACTGGCGCCGCCGCGGAAGAGCAAGCGCGCGAGGCATTGCTCAGCTTTCGCGGGCTGCAGCGTTGCGCGAGTGCGGCTGCCTCGGGAGACGCGTGCGAGGCGAGCGATAGCGCGAGTCGGTGAGTCCTCGCCGTCGAGCGCTCACCGCCAGAACTGCCACTGTCGAATCGGGCGATCGCATCGCCGGCACGTCAAAATAAACCATAGCACGACCAGCGCTTCTCTCGCGACCGCAACGTGCAAGTGTTCATTCCCGGGCCGTTGTAGTGAAATCCGAGTTGATATTGTCCGCTATCTGCTCGATACATGAAGCCATACTGATTGTGCGGTAGCCGCGCAGAGTCCAAATAGCTTGGCACCAGCAGCCGGAGCGAATCCGGATACTTCCCTCGGTATGAGTGGTATTGCTCGAGAGCGGAAAGAACGGGTGTCGCCGCCGCAAACCATTCCTCGGCGGCTTCTCCTTTGCCGGCCGGAGACGAACACATTCCAAGGAAGAGGAGAGACAGGCCGAGAACCGATCCAACCGCGCATCCGCCGAAGCTGAGGAAGCCAAAGTGTGGAACACCTCCTGGCTTTGCGCGCGTGCGTTCGAAGCTCACTGCGACGACGACGAACAGGAATGGCGCAGCCAACCCGAGAAGTACTATCGCAAGGCTGTAGTGATCGACGACGATCCAGAAGATCCGCATTTGAGCACCCGTCTGCGAGCGGTAGCGTGGCCATCCGAAGCGCACACCATCAAGCAACGCGAAGATCCATGCTATCGCTGAAAAAAACGGCGGCGCGACAATCTGAGTCGCGCCGCCCTTTCCTCTTCCCGCTCCAGCGAAACTCAAATATCCAGATTTCTCACGAACTTCGCATTCTTCTCGATGAAGTTCCTCCGCGGCTCCACCTCGTCGCCCATCAACATCTGGAAGATCCGGTCCGCCTCCACCGCATCGTCGATGTCGACCTTCAGAAGCGTGCGCACGCTCGGATCCATCGTCGTCTTCCATAGCTGCTCGGGATTCATCTCGCCGAGCCCCTTGTAGCGCTGGATGTTGATGCTCTTCGTCTCGTTGCCGCCCAGGCGGTCGATGTACTCGACGCGCTCATCCTCGTCGTACGCGTAGAACTCCTCCTTCCCCTTCGCCACGCGATACAGCGGCGGCTGCGCGA
>PLMM01000356.1 GCA_003142495.1 Gemmatimonadota bacterium
GTGATGCACCGAGTACATGCAGAGCGTGCGCCACTTCGTGGCTGCTGCCTAGGTTCTTACATCACTGGGAGTTACGATAGCGGGCCTACGAAAAGTGTCCCCGGGAAGGGACACCTTTGCGACCGCACAAAGAAACACTTACTCGTGAAATCGAGAGCTACGGCGCGGCGGTAATGATGACGCTCACAGTCGCCGATCCCGTCAGCCCCTGGCTGTCCGTTGCCGTCAGCGTGAGCACGTGCGAGCCGGCCGACAGCGTCGTGGTGGAGAATGAGGCGCCCGTCGCGATCTGCGTCACGCCATCTCTCCACACGAGCGACGTGCCGGTGAGCGCACCATCGAGCGGATCGGTGGCCGTTCCGGCGAAGGTGACCGCGGTACCCTGCGCGAACGATGCGTTGTTCGCCGGCGATGTGATGCGCACCACGGGTGATTGGCTTGTGATCGTTGTCGTGCCGACCGACAGCACATCGGTAGGCCGGTACGTGCGCTTGTCGAAGTTGAACTTGAGGTTCGGCTCCGCGATCAGTGCGATGTAGAAGTTGAACGAGAAATTTCCGTTCGGCGCCTGCGTGAAGGCGAAGATCGCGCGCCAGTCGTGCATGTCGCGCTGCAAGCTGACGACATGATCCGAAAACTGGTGGAGCTGGAAGTCGTACCCTGTGGTCCACTGCATCGACCAGCGCGGCGTGATGTGGAAGGAGAGATTGCCGCGGAGTGTGCTCTGAGGCGGACTCACATACTGGGTCGCGCCACCGGTCAGCGTCGAGATCGTGTCCGTGGGCGGCGGATTCTGGATGCAGCGCTGATACGCGATCGGATCTACGAGATACGGCTGGCACAGCGTCTTCACGTCCAGGATTCGCACGTTCGATCCCGTGATCGGGCGCGACTGCGACTGCGTGAAGCTCACGGAGAGATTCCACCCGGCGTTGGAGTTGATCGCATAGGGATAGCGCGAGCCGACGGAGCCCGCGGTCGCCGGGAGCGCATTGATCCCCTGCCCCTCGCTGCTCGAATACATCCCGTTGCCGGTGAGATTCGCGCCAACCGGCGCCGTGTCGCGCGGCGTGCCGCCGAAGAGGCGCTGCAGCGTCTTGAATGGGTTGCTGTTTTTTCCGATCGTGAACGTCGCGGTGAGTCCCGTCTTGAACGGCTTGAATTGCGCGGTGTCGCTGAGCGGATCGCCTTGAAAGAGCGAGTAGTTCGACGAGAAGTCGAAGCCCGGCAGCAGATCCGATTGCAGGTTGTAGCTGAACGCGTTGCTCGTCACGCCGAAGCGATGCGTGCGCGCGGCGACGACGAAGTCGTAGTCGACCGGCGACGCGTTGATCGTGAGCAGGCGAATCTTGTCGCCGGCCTCCGGAGTCGTATCCGTCTTCGAGCGCAGCTTCGCCTCGAATGTCTGGTTGAACTGGAACTGCATCGTCTCCTGCCGAAGCCCGCCCAGGTAGCCGGAGCGCGTGCGGCCGGTGGCGGTGAGGAACGCGTCGCTCACATCAGCGGCGGGCGCGTAGGCGAACGAGAGTCGCGGCTGAATCGATTGCCGCAGGCGCGAGAACGGCCCGAAGCCGGGGAAGAACGCGAAGAAGGTCGGCGACGCGGAGATACCGGTCTGCACGCGCTTGGACTGCGAGACCCAGGCACCGTTCGTGAGCGTGGTGCGCACGAGATACGCGTAGCTGCCGTCGGCGTTCGTGAGCGAGACGAACGGGGCGACGTTCCACGTGCCCTGCAGAATGCCGGGGAGCGAGAACTGCGTGTCCCAGTCGAGCTGCGTCTTCCGGAAGTTCGCGTAGGTGCGCGACCCGGTCTGCACGCCCGTGTTGAAGTCGAACTGCGTGACGGTGGTCGGCAGATCGTTGAGCTGATCGCTGTAGCGGAACGAGTTGCTCAGCACGAAGCGGCCGATGCGGAGCGGCGTCTGGAAGTTCGCAGTCGTACTACGCGTGTTCGCCTTCACCGCCGAACTGTCCAACGCGCCCGTGAGCGGGTTCGTCGAGTACCGAAAGATCGAGTTGTTGTCGAGGTTGAACGCCTGGTTGTTGTCGACGGACAGCGTCGGCGTCCACGCGAGCCACTTCGCGATGTTGATAGGCCCCGCCGGTGTGACGGAGAAGTTCGGGAAGTCCTGATTCACGAGGTCGCGCCCGGCGTACTGCGAACGCGAGCCACCGGCCGTCACGTTGAACGGCCCGAGCTTCTGCGTGAGGTTGAGCTGCGACGAGATCGCGGCAAGTGCCTGCGCGACGGTGAGCGCGTCCTGCTGATACACCGTGGTGTTGCTCGTGTAGTTCAGATTCATGTTCAGGCTGCTCGTCTGCGAAAACTGCTGCGAGTGCGCCCAGTTGAATCCGATCGTGCGGTCGCCGTTGCTGTAGGTCCAGTAGCTCGCGCGGATGCCGCCACTCACGAAGCGGTTGAGCCAGCGGTAGCGGTACTCGCCATTGAACTTGTTGTAGCCGAAGTCGCCTAGCTGATTGCTCGTGCCGCTGCGCCAGTCATAGGAGACCAGCGCGTCCATGTAGTCGTTGATGTTGAAGTAGTAGCCGAGATTCTCGACCGAGCGCACGTAGTCGGGCGAGGTGCGCACGATCTCCGTGATGCCGAAGCGCGGCGGGATGATCCCGCTGCGCCGCCCCGAGCGCATGTCCTGGAAGATGAAGGGGAGCCAGAGCACGGGAATGTCGGCCACGTAGAGCACCGCGGGGCGCGCGACGAGCAGCGACTTGCTGATGATCTTCACTTCCGATGACTGGAAGTGATAGTGCGGCTCCGGAAGGTCGCAGCTCGTGATCGACGCATCCTCGGCGTACGAGATGCTGTGCCCCTTGCCGGTCGTGTCGCCCTTCACCGCGGCGGCGTGGCCGTAGATGTACCACGTTTGCCCATTCTGCGCGGACGACGTGCTCAGGCGATTCACGAGCCCGAAGTGGCGGCGCAGATCGTACTCGAGGCGCCCCTGCGCGAGCAGATCCGCGGTGCCCTGGGACGGATCGCGCAGATAGATAGTGTCTTCCATTGGCGCGGTCGCGCGCATGATGCGGAGCGAGTCGTTGTAGAGAATCGTGTCGGCCACGAGCGTCGTCTGCACACGCTCGACCACCGCCTTACCCGAGAGCTTGAGCTCGTGGCGGTTCGAGTTGAGCTGCGCATTCTCGCTCTGATAGCGCGTGGTCGTGTAGCCCGTGCGCTGGAGGAGCTGCGCCATCGTCGAGTCGGGGTCGGGCCACACCACGAGCACGCGCGGCGCGTGCAGGCTGTCGGCGCGCGCGGAATCGAGCGGATTGCGCGCGGGCTGCCCTCGGCGCCCGCGCACGCTGTTCGTGTCGAACTGCCCGCCCTGCGACGGATACTGGGTGGGGAGCTGGATTGGTGTCTGTGCGAGCGCTGGCATACCCGCCAGCGCGATCGCGCACACGATCCACCGGGCGATCACGCCGCCGACTGAGCCTCGAGCGCCGCGTTCCGGCGAATTCGCCGGCGATGAATGATGACCGTCAGCAACACGCTGACCTCGTACAGGAAGTAGAGCGGAACGGCCATCGCGATAGTGGTCCAGACCAGATCACCAGGTGTCAGGAACGCGCCAATGATCACACAGACGACGATGGCATGACGACGATACTTGTTCAGGAACTTTGGAGTCACGAGGCCGAGGAGCGCCAGCGAGATGATCACGATCGGAAGCTCGAAGCAGATACCGAACGCCAGCGTCATGCTGATCGCGAAACCAAAGTACTCGGACGCGGTGATCATCGGATCGAGCGACGGACCGCCGAAGTGCATCAACCATGGCAGCGCCAGCGGCAGCACGACGAACCATGACAAGCTCACGCCGCACGCAAAAAGAAAAGTCGCGAAGGCGAACAGTGGCATGACGAGCTTCTTCTCGTGCCGATGCAGCGCAGGCGAGATGAAGGACCAGAGCTGGTAGAAGATCACCGGCAGTGCGATCGCCGCGCCCAACGCGATCGCTGCGTTGAGCACGATCGAAAACGGATCGCCGGGATGCGTGTAGACGAGCTTGTGGCCGTTCAAATACGGAAGGATCGGCTTCTCCAGCAAGCCGATCACATCGAACTGCAGCATCATCCAGAAGGCGACGCCGACAGAAACCATCAAAGCCGCCAGCGACCAGATGATGCGCCATCGCAGCTCCTCGAGATGATCGAGGAACGGCATCTCGTCGCTGGCGGCCGTACGTTTTTCCTGCATGCGAATCCAGCTGGCTGCTACTTGAGCGTGCGAAGCCGTTCCTTCGCGAGAGCCGCCTCATCCGAGCGAGGGTAGCGCTGGACGAGATCGTTCAACAGCCCGCGAGCACCGGTGACATTTCCCTTCTCCTCCATACCCAGCGCGCGCTTATAAAGTGCCGTCGGCGCACGAGGAGATGTCGGATAGCCGGAAACTACGGCCGCGTAGGCCGAGTCCGCGCCTGCCGCGTTGCCTTCCTGGTGGTATGCCTCGCCAAGATAAAATTGCGCGTCGGGTACGAGATCGGACGTCGGATACTGCTGGAGGAGCGTCTGCAGCCCCGTGCGCGCCGCGCCCGGCGATCCTCGGCGCAGCTGCTCGAGTGAGATCTGGAACAGCTGATTCGGACCCGGCGTCGCGCCGGCGCCCGCGGAAGGGGCCGGCGCGGTCGTGACCGCGCGCGGCGGTCCGGATGGCGACGCCGCGCCACTCGTGGTCGCGGGCGGCGTGCCCGCGCTCATTTGCGGAGGCGCTGCCGACGACGCGATGTCCGACTGCCTCGCCTCGAGCGACGCGCGCAGCTCCTGCACGCGCTGCTGACTCTGTCCCGTCAGCTCCTGAATCTGCAGCAGCTGCTGCCCGACGTTGTACAGGTCGCCCCGCACATCGCCCTGCATTTTCACGACGCGATTGCTCAGCAACCCGAGCGAATCGCGCACGATGTTCAACGACGCGACGACGCGATCGAGCGACGCGCGACGCGCCGAGTCGCTGCGCGCGTTGCCCGCACGCAGCGTCTGCACATCAGTGTGCAATGCCTGCACATCTTCCCGTGTGGCGAAGCACGCGCCGGTCGCGAGGAGCACGACCGGCAGGAGGCACCGCACGCCGCGTATCACTGGGCAGCGGGCTTGAGGGCGTCGGCGCCCGCGGTGATCTCGAACTCATCGCGGCGATTCTTCGACCACGCGGCTTCGTCGTGGCCGTCCATGGCCGGGTGCTCTTCGCCGTAGCTGATGATGTCGATCGACGCATCGGGAACGCCGTGCTGCGTGAGATAACGCTTTGCTGCCGCGGCGCGGCGCTGGCCGAGCGCGAGGTTGTACTCATCGGAGCCACGCTCGTCGGTGTGTCCGGCGACGCGGATCTTCACGCCCGGGCTCGCATTCAGAATCCCGACCTTCGCATCGAGCGACGCGCGATCAGCATCGCTCAGCGCATCGGAGTCGAGATCGAAGTAGATCGGCGCGGTGAGCGACGCGCGGGCCGCATCACGAGCACTCGCCATGTCGGCGCCGGTGTTCGTCGGAGCAGCGGTGGTCGGTGGCGGCGGCGGTGGCGCGGGAGCGGCCTGTGTCGGCGCGGGCGCCGGCGCTGGTGCGGGCGCGACCTTCTTGTGGCACGCGCCGAGCGCGAGCACAGCTGCGATCGAGGAGACGGCGTAGAGCGAGCGAGCGTTCATGATGGGTCTCTCCAGAAAAAGAACGATGATGCCACGGAAAGGAAGCCAGCTTCGGAGCGCGCGCAGCTGTCGCACGCGTTCTTTACTCAGCGGCCATGACCCAGCGAACGAGACCATGCCGCCAGACGAGCGCCGCCCGCATGCGTGAGCTGACGAGCGCGCCCGGATTCGGAGTCGAGAATGAACAGCTGCTTGACACCGGTACGTGACGACGTGAACACGAGATGCCGCGCATCGGGTGCCCACGCTGGATCCTCGTTCACGCCTTCGCTCGTGAGCTGCTTCACCGAGCGATCGCGGAGCGAGATCACCATGATCTGAAAGATGCCGCCAATCTGCGACTCGAAGGCGATGTGCTGCGCATCGGGCGCCCAATCCGGATTCGATCGATAATTCTGATCTCCAAAGTTAAATGGAGTCAGGAGCTCAACGTTGGATCCGTCGACATCCATAATGTATACCTCGGGATGCCCGGCGCGACCCGATGTGAAGGCGATGCGTCTGCCGTTGGGGCTGAACTCGGGCGACGTGTTGTCCGAGCCATGCCCCACCGTGATCCGCCTCGGCCCTCCACCCGCGAGGTCGACGAGCATCAGATCCGTGCCCGCTTCATCGCCGTGCGAGTAGGCGAGCGTGAGTCCGTTCGGCGAAAAGGCGGGCGTCGTGTTCAAGCCGGTGGTGGTGGACGGCAGCGTGTGTCCCGCACCGCCCGCGACATCCTTCGTGACGATGCTCCACCCGCGGCTTCCGAGCACGCTGTACGAGATCGTGTGTCCGTCGGGCGCCCACGCGGGGGAGAGCGAGAGCCCCGCATCGCTGATCAGTCGCTCGCCAAAGCCATCGCTGTCGACGACGTACACGCGCCCGCCGCGCACGAAGAGAATGCGCGTCTGCGCAACGCCGCGCGTGCCCGTGATCCACTGCTCGACCTCATCCGCGACGCCGTGCACGGCGAGGCGCCACTCCGTAGAACCGCCAGTAGGTGGAAGCGGGAAGTCCGCTACCTGCACTATCTTACGACCTGTCACATCATGTACTGCGACATGTACGCCGGAGCTCGTGACGGTCGCCTGCACCGCCGCGGCCGCGTTCAACGACTTCCAGAGCGGATAGCTCACGCCCGGACCGATTCCCTCGAGCGAGCTCGCCGCCGGCGTACCCGGCAGACCGATCACCTCGACGCGATCGCCGTAGTCGAGATCGCGCGCGATGATCCCCTGGATGCTGTCGCCCCACGCGCCGCGCACGGCGAGCACGATCACCCCGGGCTTGGTACCGGGTTGATACGTGAGTCCGATGCGGACGGCGTGCGTCGTGTCTTGCGCGCGGGACATAAACGGTGCGAGGCAGAGCGCCATCGCCAGCGCGAAGCACAGGCGAGGCGTGCGAGCGGGCAGGAGGTCAGACCGGATTAGTGCAATCATCAATGAACCACCGTTGGATCGAAGCTGAAAATGACAGGGAGCACATCGTCGGAGAAACCGTTGGGGAGCGGGCCAAAGCCGTTGTTCTTCGCCGCCGCCTCAACTGCGCCTTGTGCGTCCAGGTCGAAGGAATAGTTGCCGGATCGCGTCACGAATGAGATGGCGCTCACGGTGCCATCGCGCCTGATGAGAAATTGTACTTCGGCCCGCACGTTGGCGTTCCGATGCTCGCCGAAGTTCTTGGCGATCTGGCGCACGATGTTCTCGAGATAGCCGGGAAAGGGAAAATCGACGCCCTCGGTGCGAACGGTGGCGACATCCGTGCCGCGATCACCGGTCGGACCGCCGCCGGCGGGACGAGGCACCGCTTTTGGTGGCGTCGCGACCGGCGTCGGAGTCGGCGTCGCCTGCGCGACCGGCTTGGCGACGGGCACCTTCGTCGGCATCGGCATCGCCTTGGGCGGCGTCTGCGCGCGCGGCGGGACCTTCTCGGGCACGGGCGGCGGAGTTGGCGCCGGGGGCACCACGACGCCTTCGGCGCGCGGACCCGGCGGCGCCGCTACTATGTTGACGCGATACATCGGGGGGAGCTGCTTCGGCGGCGCCGGGCGCACGAAGATGAGCGCCGCGACGACCGCCGCGTGGCCGATCGTCGAGAAGGTGAGTGGGAGTGCGAGCCGCGAGCGATCGTCGGCGCGCGCCGCGCTCACCGCGTGATCGCCTCGGGCTCCGCTACGAGCCCCACATCACCAACGCCCGCCGCTCGCATGATCGCCAGCACCTGCACCACGGTGCCGTACGGCACGCCCTTGTCCGCGCGCAGATAGATGCCGCCGTGTCCGCGCTGCGCCGCGAGCGCCTTGAAGCTCGCGCGAAACTCGTCGTAGCGAAGCTTGTTCTCGTCGACGAGGATGTTGCCGCCGCGGTCGATCGTCACCACGAGGCCGTTCTTCGACTCCAGCGGTCGCGCCTGCGCCTGCGGCAGCTGAATGTCGACGCCGCCCTGCATCATCGGTGCGGTGATCATGAAGATCACCATGAGCAGCATCATCACGTCGATGAGACTGACGACGTTGATGTCGGCGTTGAGGGGGAGTCGCCCCGCGCGGCGGCGGCTCATCTAGATCCGCCCCTCGCGAACCATCATCGCGAGGATCTCCGTGCCGAAGCCCTCGAGCTCACTCTCGAGGCGATTCAGTCGCGCGGCGAAGATGTTGTAGCCGAAGACCGCCGGGATCGCCACCGCGAGCGCCGCCGCCGTCGCCGTCAGCGCCTCGGCCACGCCCGGCGCAACCGCGCTCAGATTGCCTGAGCCGCTCACCGCGATTCCGATGAAGGCATGGATGACGCCGAGCACGGTGCCGAGCAGACCGACCAACGGGCTGACGGAGCCGATGGTCGCGAGCCACGGGATGTACGACGAGAGCTGGTCGCGCTGCGCGGAGCTCTCCGACTCGAGCACGAGCCGCAGCGCCTCGACCTGCGAACCGCGCAGCGGCGCCGCCGACGCCTCGCGCAGCGCACCCGGCTTCAGCTCGGCGAAGAAGTTCACCGCGCGCGTGAACACACGCGTGAATGGATTCGCCTTCGCTCGGCGCGTGAGCCCCGCGGCGGCATCGAGCGACGGCGTGCGCTCGAACTCGTAGATGAACTCGCGCCCGCGCTTCGTCACGCGATGAAACTCGATCCATTTGGCGAGCATGATCGCCCAGCTCACCAGCGAGAGCACGAGCAGAAAGACGAGCACCGCTCGCGTGACCGGCGACGCCGAGCGAATGAGATCGAAGGCGGACGTCGGCACTGCGCCACCCACCTGCATCATCGCGAGCTCGTGCATCATGCCTTGTCTCCCGCGCGGCGAGCCGCGAACCATTCGTATGTGTCGCGGAGGCCATCGTGAAGCGTGATCTTCGGCTTCCATCCGAGCAGCTTCCCGGCCTTGTCGTTGCGCACCGCGGAGCGTCGCTGCTCGCCGGCGCGCGCGGGCGCATGCATCACCTGGGAGCGCCCCTTCGAGACTTCCTTGAGCACCTTCGCCAGCATCACGACGTCCGTTTCGATGCTCGTGCCGATGTTGAAGGCGCGGCTGTCGACGCCGGTCGCCGGCGGAAGCTTCGCCGTGGCAGCGGCAAGATTCGCGCGTGCCACATCGCCGACGAAGACGTAGTCGCGCGTCTGTCCGCCGTCGCCGAAGATCGTGAGCGGCGTGCCGTCGATCAACCGATCGCAGAAGATCGCGACGACCCCCGCCTCGCCGTGCGGATCCTGCCGCGGGCCATAGACGTTGGCGTAGCGCAGCGCCACGCAGTCGAGGCCGTGCACGCGCGCGAAGTAGCCCATGTACAGCTCGACGCTGAACTTCGCGGTGCCGTATGGCGACTGCGGATCCTTCGGCGCCTCCTCTGCTGTGGGCGCCTCGACGAGATCACCGTACACCGCGCCGCCCGTGCTCGAGAAGACAAAGCGCGTGTGGTGCCCCGACTGCCGCACCGCTTCGAGCAGGTTGAGCGAGCCACCGATGTTCAGATTCGCATCCGCGGCCGGATCGGCGACGCTCTTGCGCACATCGATCTGCGCCGCGAGATGACAGATGACGTCGAACTTCCCCTCGCGCACCGTCGCGGCGGCCTCGGGGGAGCAGACGTCGAGCTCCTTGAACGTCGCCCCCACCGGTACCTGCGACCGCTTGCCACTCGACAAGTTATCGATGACGGTTACGGCGTAGCCATTGGCGAGGAGAATGTCGGTGACGTGCGAGCCGATGAAGCCGGCGCCTCCGCTGACGAGTGCGCGACCCGGCATTCAGCGCTCCCGTCCGGCCGGGGACTCGGCCGCGCCATCGGTGCCCTCGGCATCGGCGGCGCGAAGATCGAAGAGGTAGCGCAGCGCGTCGACCACGCCGAGCCCGCGCCCATTCGCCGCCGCCGCGCGGAGGCGCACGCTCGGCTCGTGCAGAAACTTGTTCATCAAAGCCTTCGAAAAGTGTTCGACCGCCTCGCGATCGCGTGGCGACAGATGCTCGAGCCTGCGCATGGCATCGGCCAGCTCGGCCTCGCGCATGCGGTCCATCTCGGTGCGAAAGGTTCGCAAGACCGGTACCGCTGCCAGCCCGGCGAGCCATTCCCAATACTTCTCGACCTCTGGCGCGATCACAGACTCCGCTGCCGGAAGCTCCTCCTTGCGCCGCTCGATGTTCGCCGTCGCAACGGTGCGCAGGTCATCGAGATCGTACAGGAAGACGTTGCTGAGCTGCCCAACGCCTGGATCGACATCGCGCGGCACCGCAATGTCGAGGATGCAGAGTGGACGATCGCCGCGCGCCTTGAGCGAGCCAACGATCTGTTCGACACCAACGATCGCGTGGGGTGCCGCGGTCGAGCAGATAAGCAGATCGACGTCGGCGAGATGCGCCCAGCATTCATCGTAATGCAGCGCCTGCGCCTTGTAGCGCTTCGCGAGCTCCTCTGCGCGCTCGTGCGTGCGATTCGCGACGATCGCCGTCCGCACGCCCTCGCTCACCAGGCACTCGAGTGCGAGCTCCGCCATGTCGCCGGCGCCGAGCACCATCGCGTGGCGCCCGCTGAGCGAGCCGAAGATCTTGGACGCGAGCTGCACCGCCGCGGAGCTGGTGGACGCGGCGCCTCGCCCGATCGCCGTCTCGTTGCGCACGCGACCGCCCACCATGAGCGCCGACTGGAAGAGGCGGCTCAGCACCGCGCCCGCGGCGCCGCGGCTGCGCTCCCACGCGTCTCGCACCTGGCCGTGAATCTGCGCCTCGCCGAGGATCATCGAGTCGATGCCCGCGGTCACGCGATAGAGATGCGATACCGCCTCGCGGTCGCGGCGCACGTATCCATACGGCGAGACGTCTTCGCCAAGAAGCGCGGAGAGGTCGTTCCAGATCGCGGGGACGGCATCGTGGTCGCCCTCGACCGCGTAAAATTCGGTGCGATTGCACGTGGAGAGGAGAACGATCTCCTTGGCCCCCGCCGCCTCGAGGATGCGCTGCGCGGCGACGATCGTGTCACCGGCGCTGACGACGAGGCGCTCGCGCAGCGCGAGCGGCGCCGTGTGATGACTCACGCCGGCGACGATCAGCGCCATCGCTGAGCCTCCTTCTCGAGCGTCCCGTTCTCGACGCGCGCCGCGAAGTTCTCGTCGATCAGCACCTCGGCGGCGCGACGCCATTCGTCCGCCTCGCCGGCGTCGATGAGACGGCGGCGGAGCGTCGCGAGCGCGGCGACTGCGGTGCCGTAGCGATCATCGAAGCGCGACGCGAGCGAATCGCGAATGCGGGCGGCCGCGTTCGGCACGCCGCCGGCGGAAATGCCGATCACGACATCGCCGGCACGATGCGTCGCCGTCGTGCGGCAGTTCCCGCGCGCGGGATCGTCGGCGACGTTCACCAGGCGATGCGCCGCATGGCCATCGTCGGCGACGCGGCGATTCACGGCGCGATCGCTCGTCGCCGCGATGACGAGCTGCGCGCTGCCTATGTCGCCGTCGGCGTATGGCCGCTCCTCGAGATGGAGCCGCTCGTGCGCGCCCGCGAGCGCGCCCACGTCGGCGCCGATCTCCGTCGCGATGAGACGCACGTGCGCGCCAGAGACGAGAAGTGCGCGAGCCTTGCGCGCCGCGACTGCGCCCCCGCCGACGATCAGCGCCTCGATCGACTCGCCGTGGAGCATGAGCGGCAGCTCGCTCACAGGAATTCCCCCGAGCGCGGACCGATCGTGCGGAAGGCGACGTAGAGCACCACGACGGCGAGGAAGAGCGCGCTCGACCAGATGGCGGCGCGCGCGGCCTGCCAACCGGCGACGACGCGGCCGACCGTAAGCGCCGTGATCGCCGTCCACGCGGTGATCCCCCAGATCACCTTGAGATGATCGGCGTCGCGATAGACGATCGAATAGCCGAGCGCGAGCGCGACGCCGAGGGTGAGCGCGATCCAGCCGCAGACGATCGCGAGATGATTCACGCGATCGAGCGTCTCGAGCGGCGGGAAGAAGCGGAAGATCGCGCCGAAGCGACGCGACTTGAGCTCACGTCGCTCGAGTAGATACATCGAGCCGGATGCCGCCGCAGTCGCGAAGGCGGCGAAGCCGACGAGACTGAGCGCGACGTGCAACACGAGCCAGACGGTGCCCGCACTGCGCGCGGTGGGGCCGGGAGCCATTGGCGACGCAATCGCGCCCATGGTGACGAGCGCGGCGAGCGGCGCGGTAACGAGGGTGAGGCTCACTTCGCGCGCGAGCGCCTCGACCGCGAGCAGCGTTACTGCAACGAGGAAGGCGGCGGTCGAGAGCGCGGGGCCGAGGCCGGTAAGCGGTGGCGCGCCGTACTGCCACGTGTACGCGAGCAGCGCGACGAGATGCACCACGACGCCGATCGTCAGCAGCGTCACCACGCCGCGGACGGGTGCCGCGATCGGGCGAGCGAATGGCGCCGCCGCGAGTCCGGCGGCCGCTATGTAGCAGATGATGGCGATGGCGTGAGCGATGACGAGCATGCAACCGCAAATCTAAACCAGGAACAGGGGCGTCGTGAGGGATGTGACGCGGGGCCGTGCATATCGCGCGGCCCCGCTCACCCTGCTCACTGCCGCTCGAAAGCGGGCACGCTTACGGCATGCGAGCCGTCAGGCGCGCCTTCGTGCCGAGCTTCACCGACGGATTCTGCTGATCGACGAGCATCAACGTCGTGCCGCGATCCGTGACTTTCACGACCTGGCCGAGCGCGACGCGCTCTTCCGGCACCATGGCGGTCTCGTCGCCGCGCCCCTTGATGAGCACCTTGCGACGCGGCTCGAACAGCGTGTACTGGTCCCCGAGCTTCGCGCCGTCCTTCGCCGTGACGTCGATCACCACGTAGCTCTGAATGGTCGGCAGCACCGCGGCATCAGGAACGTAGATCACGTGGCCTTCGGTGCCGAGCATGAGCGGCGCGGGACGCGCGTCGTTGCCGAGCGTGAACTTGTCGAGGGGGACGATGCCCTGGCCCGCTTCGACGTTGCTGTACTGCGTGATGATGCGGACCGTCGACGCATCGCCGTTCTCGGCGCGCTCGACCTCGACCACGCCGGTGGGCTCGACCATCTGCGATCCATTCTCGAGCACGGGGCCGAGCTGGAAGGCGAGATAGCGATCGCCGCGTGCGGGGACGATGTCCTTCGGAAGCGAGATGTACGCGCGCTCTTCGTTGAGCATGCGCGAACGCGGCGTCTGCGTGGCGATGCCGGCGATCTCGGCGCTGCCGACTATCGTGCCCTGCTCCGCCGGACCGTTCATGCGATCGACCCAGGGAGCGGCGAAGGTCTCACCGACGCGAACGGCGGGATGTGGGAACTGCGTGGCCGACGCACCGAAGCGGGAGACGGTGCCGACGCGACGCGAAGCGGAGAGCGAGAAGACCGTGGCGCCGGAGGGGCGCGGCGCTTCGGTGAGCGAAGTGGACGGCATGGGCGACATGCGATCATCGACGACGGTGGTATTCTCGTTGCCGGCGGTATTCTCGTTGCCGGTGGTCGCGACCGTTGCATTGGCGGGCAGCTTCAACACCTCGTTCGGATAGATCCAGTGCGGATCTTCGACGACGTCGGTGTTGATGCGATAGATCTCCGGCCACAGGAACGGGTCGTTGAGATACTGATGGGCGATGTCCCAGAGCGTGTCGCCCTTTTTCACCGTGTGCGTGCCGCCGGGAGCGGGCGGCTGCGGCGAGCCTTGCGA
>PLMM01000155.1 GCA_003142495.1 Gemmatimonadota bacterium
GTGCAGTAGGGCTCGCGTGATCGCCACAGGCGGCTACGACCGCAACCGCGGCGGCGGCGACGAGCAGGCGAAGAGAAGAATTTTTTCGCATATACCGGTGACGGGAGAGAGGAGTTCGTACCGGACCTTCGTCTTGCCGTACCCTGCCGATTTCTTGTTGCCCTGCGCTGAATCTGCGAGAACAACGCGCGTCAGCTATCACGTCCAGGCCGAATCACGTCATGCCTGTAACTGTGTGATACATCACATCGCGACGCTTGCGCTGTCGTTGATTGCAGTTAGTGCCGCCTCGAAGACATCGGCACGCCACCATGCCTTGCACTTTCGCAGCTCCACGAGCGCATCTTCGGCCGACATTGCCGCGCGATAGCTGCGCGTGCTCGTCATCGCGTCGTAGACGTCGACGATGCCAATGATCTGCGCGGCGATCGGAATCGCATCGTCGCGCAGCCGATCGGGATAGCCGGTGCCGTCGCACTTCTCGTGGTGCCAGCGAATGAGCGGCTTGATATCCCACGGAAAGTCCACGTTCTCGAGCAACTCGATCCCGTAGAGCGTGTGGCGTTCCATCAGCTCGCGCTCCTCGCGCGTCAGCTTCCCCGGCTTGTTCAGAATCTCGTGGGGAATGCGCACCTTCCCGACGTCGTGCAGATAGGCGCCGATGCGCACCGTCGTCTGCTCATCCTGGTTGAGGCCGAGCGCACGTGCGACGGCCACCGCGTAGGTCGCGACGCGCTCGCAATGTCCGAAGGTGTACGAGTCCGCAGATTCGATCGACTGTCCCCAGTCGCGCACGATCATGAGGAAGGTACCTTCGAAATCGGTGACCTTGCGCGTCACGTCCGACAGATCGCCGCGCGCATCGAGATGGACGAAGAGTGCGCGCGCCGCATTCAGCAGCTGCAGCGCCTCCTGATTGCGCCCCATCATCTGATGCAGCTTCGCGAGCTCGCGTGACGCCTCGGCCTCACCCAGCAGCGAGCCGCACTTGGACGCGAGCTCGATCGCGCTCTTGAGCCGCGCCTCGGCGAGCACCGGGCGGCTCGTCTCGCGGTACACGACACCGAGGAACTTGTAGGCGTCCGCCTTCTGCGCGCGCGCATCGAGCTCGTCGAACATCCGGAGCGCGTCCTCGGCGCTCAACCGCGCCTCCTCGAAACGCTGCCGCGCGATGAACACCTCGGTGCGATTGAGCAGACACAGTCCGCGCAGGCGCACATCGCCGAGCGAGTCGGCGAGGGCAAGGCTCGAGTCGAAGTAGCGATCGGCGAGCTCCCACTGCTGTTGATCCGCGCTGATCATTCCGAGATTGTGATACGCGATCGCGCAGCCGCTGTCGTCGCGCGCGCGCGTGGAGGCCGCGAGGGAGTTCTGGTAGTGCTCGAGCGCGGCGTTCAGATCGCCGCGGATGTTCGCGATGATGCCGAGATTCTGCTCGATGCGACCAACCAACGCCGGCGTGTGATGCGCCATCTCGAGCGCACGACGAAAGAGATCGCCCGCGTCGCCCGTCTCCCCCGCCTCGAGCTCGAAGCCGCCGAGCGTGTTCAGCGCCTCCGCTGCGAGGCCGCTGTCGCCGAGTGAGCGGGCCACTTCGTAGCTCTGCAGGCAGAGCTCGCGCGCGACGCCGCGCTCGAGCTGTCGATGCATTACGACGCTCAACCTGCGCAGCGCCTCGGCCTGCGTCGGCACGTCCTCATCGGCCACCGCGGCATCGATCGCGGCGCGATATTTCTCGATCGCCACGGCAATGCGCCCCGCGCGCTCGTCATCGCGAGCGTCGTGGAGTGCACGGGTGGCAGACGGTGGGAACGCGTTGGGCGCCATGGTCTCAGCGGTTGGAAATCGGATGCAACGAAAGCGGCCCGGGTCACATCTCGCGACCGGGTTCTGGCTGTACTCTGGGTTGACGATTGCTCGGGGCGAAGGGTTGTAGGCACTGTCACGCCGCGCACCTTTTCCGTCATCGAGAGCGTCCGCGAGGCCCCTGGCGGCACCGTTGCCGTGAAAGTGGCAGCCTCGTCGTCCAGAGAGGCCGACCAAAGGCTGGCTCGAGCCGGCCACTCTCACAGCTGACTCCCTCATGCGTATTCTCCGAATCACTCGCGCCATGCTGCTCATTGCCGCGACGATGGCCTGCGCGGCGTCCACGCCGACGATACCAGGTGGCGAGACTCCGGTGAGTCCGCCCGCGCCGCCACCACCGCCGCCGCACGCGAACGTCATCGCGAAAACGAGCGGCGACGCGCAAAAGGGAACGCTCTCGTCGGCGCTCAGCGCACCGCTCGTGGTCACGGTCACGAACGGAGGCACGGCGGTGAGCGGCGCGATGGTGACGTGGAGCGTCGCATCGGGGAACGGCTCGTTGAGCGCGAGCTCCGGCACCACCGATGCGAGCGGGCACGCGAGCGTGCACTGGACGCTCGACGGTACGTACCTCGCGACGTCGGCCACGGCCACGATCACCGGAGCATCCGTCACGTTCACTGCGCTCGGCAATGGCAGCGGCGATCTCGGCGGGAGGGCGATCTTCCCGGCCGGCGATCCGTGGCGCACAGACATCTCGGGCTCCCCGCTCGATGCGAACTCGGATAGCCTGATAGCATCGTGCGGCCCAACGAAGGGAGTGCATCCGGACTTCGGCACCGTGTATGCCGGCGCGCCGAACGGCATTTCCTACGTCGTCGTGCGCGGCTCACAGGCGAAGGTGCCGGTGAGTTTCTACTATAGCGACGAGAGCGACGCCGGTCCCTACCCCGTGCCGCCGTACGCCCCGATCGAAGGTGGAGCGTCGAGCACCGGCGACAGGCACGTGCTCGTGATCGACGCGGGCGCATGGAAGGACTACGAGATGTTCGACGCGCATCCGGTGAACGGCGGCGCGAGCTGGACCGGCGGTTCCGGCGCGATCTTCGACATGACCGCCGGCACCACGCGCCCGGCGGGATGGACATCCGCCGACGCTGCGGGGTTGCCGATTCTACCAGGGCTCACGCGCTACGATGAGGTCGTGATCCATCAGGTGATCGCACACGCGCTGCGCTTCAGCTGCGCGCATTCGCGCAAGGCGTACGTGTCGCCGGCGCGTCACTCCGCGGGATCGGGGGCGAGCACGAACCTTCCGCCGATGGGGATGCGCGTGCGGCTCAAATCCTCCTTCGACATCTCATCGTACTCGGCGGCGAACAAGGTGATTCTGACGGCGCTCAAGAAGTACGGGATGTTTCTCGCCGACAACGGCTCGGACATGTTCCTGAGCGGCGCGCCCGATCCCCGGTGGAGCGACGACGATCTTCACAACCTCACGAAGGTGCACGGCAGCGACTTCGAGGTCGTACAGATGACGGGGCTGGTGACGCAGCCCTAGTGCGTGTCGAGCGAGCGCTCGGGGTGAAGCCCGTAGCGCTCGAGCCGCCTGTACAACGTGCTGCGATGGATCTTCAACCGCTCGGCAGCCGCGGCCATTGTCGGCGCGCGGCTGAGCGCAGCGATCGTAGCGGCGCGCTCCTCATCCGCATCGCTCTCGCACGGCGTCGCGCCCCCGCGCAGTAGCAGGCACGCGCCCACCGGCGTGCGCCCATCGATCACGAGATGACTCAGCGCCGAGATGCCGACGTCGTCGGCGAGCGGGAAGCGCACGTCGCTCGAGTCGGTGAGCTGCGAGCCCGCGCGCACGTGATTGGCGATCGCCGCGCGCAGTCGCTCGGGAATCGCGGTGCCGGGACGCAGCCCGTCCGGCGCGTTCGACGAAGCGAAGAGCACGCGCCCTCCGCGGTCCACCGCCACGAGCGCGTCGTTCGCGTAGCGCGCCGACATCTCCGCCGCGCGCTGCATCACCGCGAAGCGGCGCTCCGACTCACGCAGCGCGAGCATCTGCTGCACGAGCGTCGCCAGCGCGAGCGCGAGCTCGAAGGTGTGCGGATGCGCGTGGTGCCGGAAGCCGGAGATGTCGAGGATGCCGAGGATCTCGCCGGTGATCTCGTCGCGCAGCGGCACGGCCGCGCAGTGCCACTCGTGCCACGCCTCGCAATAGTGCTCCGCACCGACGATGTGCACCGCCTTCCCCGTTGCGAGCGCCGTCCCCGGCCCGTTCGTCCCCGCCGCGCTCTCCGTCCAGAGCGCGCCCGCGCGGAAGTTGATGCGCGCGAGTCCCTCGCGCGCATGCGGATCGCCCCGGCATGACAGCATCCGCCCATGCGCATCGAAGAGGCTGAGGAGGTGTCCCGTGCGCAACGCGTCGCCCTGCCAATCGACTGCGCGAAAGGCGAACGGGAGCCAGTCGGCGTGCTCGCACTCGGTCGCGAGCGCGTCCTCTGCGAGCACGAGCGGCGCGCCCGGAAGGTCGGCGCGCACATCGGCGCTCGCGCTGCGCGTCCACGACTCGCGCACGAGCGCGCGTCCCCCGCTCGCGCCCCGATGCCCTTCGACGACGCGCGCCCAGGTGCGCGACAGCGATCGTTGTGCGGACGGCTCGTAGGGGATTTGCTCGGTGACTGTCAGCATGACTGCTTCCCGTGATCTCGTGGCCGCCAGTTCCCATCTGCCTCGACTTCGTCATGGAGCTTTCCACCACGCGCGGATGGAGTCAAGCGGGCACCGCGTTGCAGCGAAGCCTCAACCCTGCCGAGAGCGCTGCATCGCGCGCGACGTTTCGTCGCGTTCCGTGACCCGCGCGAGCGAGCGAGCGAGGAGTCGCGCCCTTAACTCCTTTGCGCCGAGTGGCTTACGTCTTCCTGGCGGATGTGCTGTTGCGCGCCGCGCACAGAGCGCATTGTTAGGGGTCACGAAGCGCGGCAGTCGAGCGCCTCACAACATCACGACCCGCAGAAGGAGCGCGCATGTCTGCCACACTCGAGCCGACCAAGAAAGGCGATGCCACGCTGCCCGACGCAGCGCGGAACTACGCGATCACCATTCCCATCAAGAGCCGTTACGAGAACTGGATCGGTGGAAAATTTCGCGCGCCGGTGAAGGGGAAGTACTTCTCGAATCCGACGCCGATCACCGGGCAGCATCTCTGCGACGTCGCGCGCTCGACGGCCGAGGCANNGGCCGAGGATGTGGAGCTCGCTCTCGACGCCGCGCACGCAGCCGCCGAGGCGTGGGGAAAGACATCTGCGACCTCGCGCAGCATCATCCTCAACAAGATCGCCGACCGCCTCGAGCAGAATCTCGCCGCGATCGCCGTGATCGAGACCATCGACAACGGCAAG
>PLMM01000026.1 GCA_003142495.1 Gemmatimonadota bacterium
TATCCGGCGAGCCCGCCGGCGATCGCCCCTACTATACCGAGGACGAACGCGCGGGGGTGAGGGTGCGTGATTTTGCCGGAGGCGGTGCTGTCGCTGAGGCGTTGAGCGCTCAGGGAGGGAGCCGAGCCCGCCAGGGCGAGGGGGGTTAGAAGGGTGCCGGCGAGCCGGGGCGCAAAGCGGAGCATGCCGGAACATACGATAGCGGTCACGGATGCCGCCACATGGGGGGATAACCGGGCTCAACTACTTGACTTGGATGGCTTTGTCACAGTTAACCGGATTCTTGCACTGTGTGGTACCGCACTTTAAGTTCGTGACTGTTCGGTTACGACATTGAGAAAAGTTCCATGTCGCAATCGTTGAAGTGGGTTTTTCCGTTGGGTGACTTGGACGCTCGTCCGTTGTTGCCCCATGCGTGTCGTGCCGCCGCATGCAATCGAACCGCCATGAGGAGGAGGGGTCACCTGAGCGGTATGTGAGGAAGGCGCAACGCCAATTGCGCGTGCGCTCGATCGCCAACCAGACAAGCTCCATCGTCGTCCACACACCTTTTGGAAGAGGTGGCAAGGAGGAAGCATGGGACGTTCTGTTAGGTCAGTTATTGCCGTCGTGTGTGCGCTTGTTGCGCTTCCGGCTCTCGCCGTTGCGCAAGACGCAGTCACGATCACTGGGCGAGTGTCCAGTGCGGAGGGCGGTGCGCCGCTCGGTACGGCTAGTGTCACTGTCGAAGGGCTTGGCTCCGTTACGCTCACCCGCGATGATGGGCGCTACACGCTCGTCGTTCCGGCCGCGCGCGCACACGGTCAACAGGCCACGATCACTGCGCGTTTGATCGGCTACAAGGCGAAGTCCGCGACGATTACACTCGCGGGCAACGTCACGCAGGATTTTGCGCTCGATGTCAATCCGCTCCGTCTCGGCGAAATCGTCGTAACGGGCGTTGGTCTTACCAGCACGGCGGAGAAGCTCGGCACCGCGATCTCGACGGTCGATTCGTCGCTGATTTCGCGCTCACACGAGACCAACGTCGTCGAGGCGCTCGCCGGCAAGACGCCGGGCGTCCAGATCAACAGTCAGTCGGGTGATCCAGGAGCGTCGTCGTACATTCGAATCCGCGGCATCAAGTCGCTCTCGGGCGATGCGCAGCCGTTGTTCGTCGTCGATGGTGTGCCGATCGACAACTCCGTCATGACAGCGGAACCGCTGTCAGGTGGAACCCAAGGTGTCGTAGCGCCGAACCGCGCTGCGGACATCAACCCGAACGACATCGAGACGGTCACGATCCTGAAGGGTGCGGCTGCCGCGGCCATTTACGGCGCACGCGCATCGGACGGCGTCGTGCTGATCACCACGAAGAGCGGTCACTCCGGTGGCACGCACTATTCGCTGGGCTCGAACTACTCGATTGACAACATCAATCGCAGGATTCCGCTGCAGACCGATTACGCGCAGGGTTCGCGCGGCGTTACCGCCGCGTGCGGCGCCCCGGGTTGCCGTCTCTCGAGCAGCTCGTTCGGAGCACTCATCCCAGCCGGCACTCCAACGTACAACCACTTCGACGAGATCTTCGACACGGGTCACAACTCGGACAATACGCTCTCCGCGTCCGGCGGAAACGACAAGACCGTGTTCTATCTCTCGGCTGGCTACACGGACCAGAACGGCATCATCGTCGGTTCGAACGACGCCTACAAGCGGACGACAATTCGCCTGAAGGCCACGCACCATCTGTTCGACCGCTTGACCGTCGGCGGCAACGTTTCCTACGTCAATGGGCAGGGACAGTTCGTGCAGAAGGGTTCGAACACCTCGGGGCTGATGCTGGGCGCGATGCGCACCACGCCGACCTTCAGCAACTTCCCCTATCTCGACAGCACGACGCAGACGCAGCGCTCCTACCGTTATCCCGAGCCCGTGCTTTTCGATAACCTCTCGGGCCGTGGATACGACAACCCGTTATTCGTCATCTACCAGGATCCAAATACGGCGGAGACGGGACGTGCGTACGGCAACATTAATCTAAATTACGATGCCACCGACTGGTTGAAGATCGACGAAACCCTCGGTGCGGACTACTACAACAATCAAATCCTGGATGCACTGGCCCAGTCGTCTTCGGCGTTCGCCAACGGCGAAGTATTCCGCACGGACGGCAACAATCTCCAGATCGACCACAACCTGACGGCGACGCTGAGCCACACGTTCAACCCGAGCTTCTCGGGAACGTTCACGCTCGGTCAGAACTTGAATTCGCGGCGCTTCCGCCAGACCAACGTCAACGGACAGAACCTCGTCGCGGCGACCCCGTTCAATCTGCAGAACACAACGGCGTGGATTCCAACGGAATTCAAGTCGCTCCAGCACTCCGAGTCGTATTTCGGACAGGCGACCGCGGATATCTACAACCAGCTGTATCTGACCGCCGCGCTGCGCAACGATGGTTTCTCGACCTTCGGTGCAAGCAATCCCCGCGCCTGGTATCCCAAGGCGAGCGCCTCGTGGACGTTTACGAACGTGCTGGGCAAGACGGACCAGAAGGGTGTGTTCAGCTTCGGTAAGCTGCGTGCAGCCTACGGCGAGACGGGCAAGGAGCCCGATGTGTATTCGACGAATACCGTTCTCATCCCCGGTGGCACCTTCGGTACGGGCTACGGCGATTTCCTGAATGCGACGCAGCAGGGTAACGGCGGACTCTTCTCGAGCGCCTCTCTCGGAAACCCAAACATCAAGCCGGAGCGCGAGAAGGAGTTCGAGGGCGGCGCCGATCTCGGGTTCCTCGATCAAAAGGTCGATCTCTCGCTCACATACTATAAGAACAACTCGGTCGACGTCATCTTGCCGCTGCCGATTCCGCTCAGCTCCGGGTTTGCGACCGAATTGCAGAACGGCGCGCAGTTGAGCAATAAGGGGTACGAGGTGTCCATGAACGTTCGCCCGATCACGCGGCCGAACTTCTCGTGGGACTTCGGCGTGCAGTGGTCGAAGAATCAGACCACCGTAGTCAATCTGAAGGGAGCCCAGTTCGTCGAGAATGCGGCGCAGTTCGGTGGTACGTTTGCGGGAGCTACGGGCGCTGCGACGCTTGGCGGCGACATCGGTCT
>PLMM01000241.1 GCA_003142495.1 Gemmatimonadota bacterium
GGTCAGCGGTGCGTGGGTGTTGAGCGAAGAGCCGTTCTTTCATCTTCCTACGGTCAGTTCGCTGAAGCTGCGTGCCGCGTACGGCCAATCTGGACAGGCCCCGCTGCCGTACTCCTCGAACGCAACCTTCGGCGCCGTGGCTGGTCCATTCGGCGCGGGTGTGACGCCCTCCAACATCGGCAACCCGAATCTCGGTCCCGAGCGCGCCTACGAAACGGAGCTCGGTTTCGACGCAGGATTGTTCCACGACCGCGCCGGGATCGAGTTCACCTACTACTTCGGCGGCACCAAGGACGCGATTCTTCAGGAGCAGGTGGCGCCGTCCCTCGGCTATCCCGGCTTCCAGTACGTGAATGCGGGCGCCCTGACGAAGAATGGCTTCGAGGTCGCGCTGCACGGCACGCCGTACGAGTCCAAGAACACCTCATGGCAGCTCGGACTCAATCTGTCCACGGCGAACAACAAGGTGACGGATCTCAACGGACTGGCATACATCCAGGCCTCCACGAATATTCGCCACGTAGTGGGCTATTCCGTGGGCTCCTGGTTTGGAAAGAAGGTAGTGGGCTCGACGCTCGAGGCAGACGGCACTGTCACAGACGTCACGTGCGATGATGGCACGAGCGCACACGCGGCCATCGCGTGCGCAAATGCCCCCGTTCTGTACTTGGGACGGACGCTCCCGAACTTCGAGGGATCGGCAACATCGACGCTGCGCTTCTTCAAGAATTTCCAGTTCTTCGTGATGGTCGACAGCAAGACGGGCTACAAGAAACTGAACGGCAATGCGCGCGTGCGCTGCCACATCTTTGATCTCTGCCAATCGAACTGGTATCCATCCACCGAGCCTGATCTCGCGGTGCTCGGCGCACAGACGAGCAGCTCGTACATCAGCGACATTGTACAGGACGCGAGTTTCGTGAAGCTGCGCGAGCTGTCGCTCGCGTACACGCTGCCGGAAAGCTGGGCAGCCACGTTCCGCGCGAGTGGCGCTACGATTTCCATCGCGGGGCGCAATCTCCACACCTGGACCAAGTATCCAGGGCTCGATCCTGAGGGCTCGTTTCAGGGGGGCTCGCGGGGCTTCGGCCAGTGGGAGCAGGACATTACGCCACAGCTCATGCAATTCGTGACGACCATTCATCTCACTTACTGAGCGCCACTCACAATGTCTTCCGGCAATCAANNAATCAAGGGGCAACCCACATGCACAGCTATTCAGCGCGTCGCTCGCGCACCAAGGCATGGGCATTCTTGTCGATCGCGACGCTGTGCACCGCGCTCGCGTGCAGCAACTTGCTCGATGTCAAAGCACCAGATGCCATCAACACAAGCTCGCTGGAGGTTCCGGCCAGCGCACAGCTTCTCGTGTTCAGCTCCATCGGCGACTTCGATTGCGCGTACACCTCGTACATCGTCGCCTCTGGGTTGATGAGCGACGAGCTCATGGAAACTACGCTCACGGCCTCACGATGGTCGTACGATCGCCGTGACATCGATCCGAACGAAGCGGCGTATTCCACAAACGACTGTACGACACTCGGTACCTATACTCCGATCTCCACGGCGCGATTCACCTCGGATCACGTGCTCGGACTCCTTTCGGGGTGGACGGATGCTCAGGTGCCGAACAGGCAGTTCCTGATCGCGCAGGCGGCCTCGTATGCGGGCTACTCGCGGATTCTTCTGGGTGAGGGTTTCTGCAGCGCGGCGATTGCCGGCGGGCCCGCACTCACTTCGGCTCAGATATTCGCGCTCGCGGTAGGAAAGTTCGACACGGCGGTGACTGCAGCGACGGCCGCCCCGGACGACAGCACGTTGAATCTCGCACTGGTGGGTAGAGCGCGCGCGGAGCTCGATAACGGCGACAACGCCAACGCGATCGCCGACGCATCACGCGTCCCGCAAGGATTCGTGTACTATGCGACTTATAACAATGGCAGTGCCCAGCGAACGAACCGTGTGTACTCGGAGAACAACGCGAATCAGAGTGTATCCGTGTCGTTCGAGTACGACAGTCTCAACGACTCACGCGTGTCTGTCACCGACCAGCACGCCCTCGCGTCGGATCGCCACACGGAGCTGTGGACCCAGAACAAGTATCCAAGCGGTTCGGCGTCGATTCCCATCGCCAGCTACATCGAAGCACAGCTCATCGTTGCCGAGGCGACTGGAGGGCCGACGGCGATCACTATCCTGAACAACCTCCGCACCACGGTCAGCCTTCCTCCGCTGCCGCCCTCCGGCGATCCGGCTGTCATCAAGGCGGACATCGCGTCGGAGCGCGCGCGGTGGCTCTTTCTGCAGGGCACGCATCTATACGACGTTCGCCGCCTCCAGCTTCCACTCGTGCCCGCGGCGGATGGCAGTTACTCGCGTGTGTACCACAAGGGCGGCAACTATGGTAGCGAAACGTGCATGCCGCTTCCCGCCGTCGAGACGAACAACAACCCCAACGCGAGGAACCCGCCCTCACCCTGATGCGCGCGTCCCTCGAACAACGAAACAGGGAGGCGCGATCGGCGCCTCCCTGTTTTGCTTCTCCACTCTTTCGCGAATCACCACTACTACATGTTGTCGACCATCGCCTGCGCGAACTCGCTCGTCTTCAGCAGTGTCGCGCCCTTCATCTGGCGCTCGAAGTCGTACGTCACGCGCTTCTGCCCGATCGTCTTCTCGAGCGACGCGAGGATGCGATCGGCTACTTCGTGCCAGCCCAGATGACGGAACATCATCTCGCCACTCAGAATCAGGGAGCCGGGATTCACCTTGTCCTGCCCCGCGTACTTCGGCGCGGTGCCGTGCGTCGCTTCGAATACCGCGTGGCCGGTGCTGTAGTTGATGTTCGCGCCCGGCGCGATCCCGATGCCACCCACCTGCGCGGCGAGCGCGTCGGAGATGTAGTCGCCGTTCAGATTCATCGTCGCGATCACGCTGTACTCGCGCGGACGCGTGAGAATCTGCTGGAGGAATGCGTCGGTGATCACGTCCTTGATCACGACGCCGCTCGGCAGCTGCAGCCACGGGCCGCCGTCAAGCTCCGTCGCGCCGTACTCGCGCTTCGCCAGCTCGTAGCCCCAGTCGCGGAAGCCACCCTCCGTGTACTTCATGATGTTGCCCTTGTGCACCAGCGTCACGCTCGGCATTGAGTGCGCAATCGCATAGTCGATCGCCGCGCGGATCAGGCGGCTGCTCCCTTCCTCGGAGATGGCCTTGATCCCGATCGCGCTCGTATTGGGGAAGCGAATGGTCTGCACGCCCATCTCGCCGCGGAGGAATTCGATCACCTGCTTCGCCTCCGCACTCTGCGCCTTCCACTCGATGCCCGCGTAGATGTCTTCCGTGTTTTCGCGGAAGATGATCATGTTGACGTCTTCGGGCGCCTTGACGGGAGACGGTACGCCGCTGAAATAGCGCACGGGGCGCACGCAGGCGTACAGATCGAGCTTCTGCCTGAGCGCCACGTTGAGCGAGCGGAAGCCGCCGCCCACGGGAGTCGTCAGCGGACCCTTGATCGAGACGAGGTGATGGTCGAGCGCGGCGATCGTATCGTCCGGCAGCCAGTTGTTCACGGTATTCTTCGCCTTCTCGCCGGCGAGAACCTCGAACCACTCGATCTTCCGGGTATTTCCGTATGCAGCGCGCACGGCTCCATCGAACACCAGCCGCGAGGCGCGCCAGATGTCGGGACCGGTGCCGTCGCCCTCGATGAAGGGGATGATCGGCTGGGCGGGGACTTGCAGCACCCCGTCACTCATCGTGATCGTTTCACCCTGTATGGGCGGCTTTAAATTCTTGTATTCGGGGGTGGTGGACGTCGTCATGATATTCGGGCTCCAGCGTCAATGAGTGCCAATGCGCGAAATGTGCTGACGGGGCCAGTCGAGGGCAACGAGGCCACGGCGCGCGCGGCCACGGCGATCGCGGACGCGTTCGACGCGTATCGTGCGCGCTTCGCCGAGATCACCCGCGGCGTCCGCGACCGTTTCGAGCGCCGCGACTGGCTCGGCACGCAGGACGACGCGGCCGCGCGCCTCGCGCTCTACCGCCTGTACGTCGCGCAGGCGCTCGCGGAGGTGCGCTGCGAGCTCGGCGCGCTCGCCACCGACGTGGCGACGTGGGAAGAGGTGAAGTGGCTGCACGCGGCGCTGATCGTCGATCGCGACGACTGCGAGATCGCCGAGACGTTTTTCAGCTCGATCACGCGCCGCGTGTTCACGACGGTGGGGGTGAACTCGCACGTCGAGTACGTGCTCCCCGAGGCGAACCCGGAGCTGCGCGGCGACGAGCAGCCGATCACGCGCTGCTACGCGCTGGACGCCGGGGCAGCGCCGGCGCTCGACCGGCTGCTCACCGATCTCGCGTGGAGCGTGCCCTACGCGGATCTCGCGATCGACGTGCAGCTCGCGGCGGAGCGCGTCGAGATCGCGCTCGAACGCGCGGGAATCGCGCACGCCGGCAGCGCGATCGAGGCGCTCGTACCGATTTTCTTCCGCAACAAGGGCGCGTACGTCATCGCGCGCGTGAAGAACGGCGACGAGTGGCTGCCGCTCGTGCTTCCCTTGTTACACGGTCCCGACGGCATCGTGATCGACGCGGTGCTCACCACCTCCGACGAGGTGAGCATCGTCTTCGGCTTCAGCTGGTCGTACTTCTTCGTGGAGGCCGAGCGCCCGCGAGCGGTAGTGGAGTTTCTCGCCTCGATCATGCCGCTCAAGCGCATCGACGAGCTGTACAATGCCATCGGCTTCAACAAGCACGGCAAGACGGAGCTCTATCGCAGCCTCGTCGAGCACATGGCGCGCCCCGACGCGCGCTTCGACTTCGCCGAGGGCGATGAGGGGCTCGTGATGAGCGTGTTCACGCTGCCGTCGCTCAACGTTGTCTTCAAGATCATTAAGGACCGCTTCGGCCATCCCAAGCGCATCACGCGCACCGGCGTGCTCGGCAAGTACCATCTCGTGTTCGTGCGCGATCGCGTCGGCCGCCTCGCCGATGCGCAGGAGTTCGAGCATCTCGCCTTTCCGCGCCGGCTCTTTCCCGATGCGCTGCTCGAGCATCTGCGCGAGGTCGCGCCCTCGATCGTGCGCGTGGAGGGCGAGTCGGTGATCATCGCGCACCTCTACACCGAGCGTCGAGTGACGCCGCTCAACGTCTTCCTGCGCGACGCGACGCCCGAGGCGGCCGCGGACGCGATTCTCGACTACGGCGCCGCGATCAAGGATCTCGCCGCCGCCAACATCTTCACGGGCGACATGCTGCTCAAGAACTTCGGCGTCAGTCGTCACGGCCGCGTCATCTTCTACGACTACGATGAGCTCTGCCTGCTCACCGAGTGCAACATTCGCGCGCTCCCGCAGCCGCGCACCGATGAGGAGGAGATGGCGGCAGAGCCGTGGTACTACGTAGGTGAGCTCGATGTCTTTCCGGAGGAGTTCACTGCCTTCCTCGTTCCGCCCGAGCCGCTCCGCGGCACCTTCCTCGCCGCGCACGCCGATCTGCTCACGGTCGCGTACTGGCGAGGGATGCAGCAGCGACAGAAGGCCGGCGAGGTCGTCGACGTTTTTCCGTACAGCGCGAGGCGGCGCCTGGTGCACGCATGACGGCACAGTCGCAGAAGTACGACACGATAGTCGTCGGGCTCGGCGCAATGGGGAGCGCCGCGCTCTACCATCTCGCCTCGCGCGGCGTGAAGGTGCTCGGCATCGACCGCTTCGCGCCGCCGCACATTCATGGCTCCACGCACGGGCGCACGCGCATCATCCGCGAGGCCTACTACGAGCATCCGTGCTACGTGCCGATCGTGCAGCGCGCCTACGAGCTCTGGGCAGCGCTCGAGCGCGAGGCGGGCGAGCAGCTGTTCGTGCAGACGGGCGGCCTCATGATCGGTCCGCCGGATGGCCTGCTCTTCGGCGGCGCGCTGCGCAGTGCGAAGGAGCACGGGCTGGCGCACACGATTCTCGATCCGGCGGCGCTGCACGCGCGCTATCCCGGCTTTCGGGTGCCGGAGGGATCGCTCGCGCTGCTCGAGCCGCGCGCGGGGCTGCTCTTTCCCGAGAAGTGCGTCGAGGCGCATCTCGCGCTCGCGCAGCGCGCGGGGGCGACCGTTCGCACGGGAGTGACGGTGACCGGCTGGGATGCGGACGAGGGCGTGCACGTATCGACGGACGCGGGCGACTTTCGCGCGAACACACTCATCCTCGCGGCGGGCCCGTGGCTGCCCGCTCTCATACCGGAGCTCGGCATTCCATTGGAAATCGAGCGCCAGCTCTTTCACTGGTTCGAGCCATCGTCGCATCCGGAGTGGTACGACGCTGCGCACTCGCCGATCTCGCTCGTCGAGTACGCCGACGATCGCTACTTCGCGACGTTCCCAAACGTCGGACACGGCGTGAAGGCGGGAATTCATCACGAGGGCGCGGTCATCGACATCGATGCCGCGCGCCAGCCCGCGACCGCAGCCGAGGGCGCGGCGATGCTCGCGCTGCTCGCGCGCTATCTGCCGCAGGCGGCGGGGAGAATTCTCGATCGCGCCACGTGCGTGTACACGAACACCCCCGACCACGACTTTCTCCTCGACGCGCACCCCGCGCACGCGAACGTCATCATCGCGAGCCCGTGCTCGGGACACGGCTTCAAGTTCTCGAGCGCGATCGGCGAGATCCTCGCGGATCGCGTGACGAGGGGGGAGACGAGCTTCGATCTCGCCCCGTTTGCGCTCTCGCGGCTGGTGGCGCGAGGGTAGCGGGCGAGGTTAGTGCGCGTCGAGCGCCGGCGTCGCGTGCAGCAGCGTGTCGATCGCCGCCTTCGTCTTCTCGTCGCGCAACGAGCCAAGCGCAGCGGTGAGCGGCGGATCGCGAAGCTCCGCGGGTAGCCTCCGTACCGCGCGCAACGACCATTCGCGCACGTACGGGCGCGTGTCGTCGAGCGCGCGCACGAGGTCTCGGAGCGCGGTGGTATCGCCGCGCGCGGAGAGAATCGCGAGCGTGTTCGCCGCGTTCGGCGTTTCGCCGCGCAGCGAGTCGACCGCCGCCGTGTACGCTCCGTCGCCCACGCGCGCGACGGCATCGAGCTCCGCGTTGCGCACCACGTCGCGGTACGAGCTCGCCGCGAAACCGCGCGCGACCCACGCCGCGCGGTTCGCGCTGTCGGCGAGGATGAGCGGCCTGATCGCCGCCGCCTCGACGCCGTAGCTCGTGTCGCTCCACGC
>PLMM01000403.1 GCA_003142495.1 Gemmatimonadota bacterium
TCAGCCACGCGAACGCCGCGCGCACATCCTTCGACTCGTTCCATCCAAAGCTATGGCTCGACGCCGAGGATTGACCGTGACCGCGAAAGTCGATCGTGAGCGTCGTGTAACCCCGCACGGCGAGCCAGGCGGCGTTGTCAGCGGTCTGCTCGCGCGATGCCCCGTTGCCGTGCAGCAGCAATACCGCAGGCGCATCCACTCTTCGCCCCGGCCGGAAGGTCGCGGCAAGCGAGAGCCCATCGGCCGTCACGATCGTCAAATCCTGTGCGGGAGCTCGTGCCGGCTCGACTGCCGAATGCGTGGACCGCATGAGCAGCGATCCGATCAGCCAACTGATGACCAACATGCCCACCACGAGCACGAGCAGCGTAGCCGGAACGCCAAGGCACCACGGGCTCGCACTCACGATGCTCTCCAGTCGTTCAAGTTAGGATTCACCATGTCCGCTCCCGGGACGTCTCGCTCGATCATCCCTCCTTCCGCCCCACCGATTTCGTGATCGACGTCGAGAGGCTCACCAAAAGCTACGGCGACTTCGAGGCCGTGCGAGGGCTGACGTTCACCGTCGCCCCCGGCGAAGTGCTCGGCCTCGTGGGCCCCAATGGCGCCGGCAAGACGACCACGCTTCGCAGCATTGCCGGCATCATCGTGCCCACCAGCGGCACCGTGCGCGTGGGCGGTTTCGACATCGCGACGTCGCCCGAGCGCGCGAAGGCGCTCCTCGCGTTCATCCCCGACGAGCCGCAGCTCTTCGAGCATCTCACCGTCGAAGAGCACCTCCGCTTCATCGGGCGCCTCTACGGTGTCGCCGACGCGCCCGCGCGCATCGAACCGCTGCTCATCGAGATGGAGCTGCTCGAGAAGCGCGGCGCGCTCCCCGCCACGCTCTCCCGCGGAATGCGCCAGAAGCTCGCGATCGCCTGCGGCCTCCTCCACGCGCCGTCGGCGCTCCTCCTCGACGAGCCGCTCACGGGGCTCGATCCCGCCGGAATGCGCCGCATGAAATCCACGATAGCCGCCCGCGCGCGCGCCGGCGCCGCCGTCGTTCTCAGCTCGCATCTCCTGCATCTCGTCGAAGAGCTCTGCACGCGCCTCCTCGTCATGCAGCGGGGCCGGGTGATCGCGATCGGCACGCTCGCCGAAATAGTAGCAGAACGTCCCGATTTGAGCGGGCGCGCGCTCGAGGACGTCTTCCTCGCGCTCATTGACGAGGGCGAGCGCGACGACTCGAGGCGCGCGCCCGCATGAACGACGCGCTCCGCTACCTGCTCTGGCACAGCGCGCGCAATCGCCTGCGCGGGCAGCTCGCGCGCCTCAAACGCCCGCGCTATCTGCTCGCCGTGCTCGCCGGCGCGCTCTACTTCGGCACGCTGCTCTTCAACTCGCAGATGCCCAGCCCGCTCTCCGGCTCCACCTCCAGCGCACTCGGACAGCTCATCTACACCGCCGTCATCTTCGTCACCATCGCAAGCGGCTGGGTGCTGGGCAGCGATCGGCCGGCGCTGGTGTTCTCGGAGGCCGAGGTGCAGCTGCTGTTTCCGGCGCCGCTCAAGCGGGCGGCGCTGGTACGATATAAGGTGGCGCAAGCGCAGATCGTCGTGCTCTTCAGCGTGCTCGTATGGGTGATTCTGCTCAGGCGCGGCGGCACGACGCTCCCGTTCTGGATGCGCGCGATCTCGCTCTGGATCATCCTGTCGACGATGTATCTGCATCGCGTGGGCGCGTCGCTCGTGCGCACGAGCGCGGTGTCGCACGGCTCGCGCGGGGTGCGCAGGAATCTCATCCCGATCGTGATCGTGGCGACGACGGTACTGATCGTCGGCTGGACGGTGGTGCGCGCGATACCATCCGTGCGCGCGGCGATGCTGCTAGGCGAGGGGGGCGAGGCGCTCGCGCGACTCACCACGAGCCAGCCGCTCGCGGCCATCCTCTTCCCCTTTCACCTGCTGGTCGCGCCGCTCTTCGCCGACAGCTCGAGGCACTGGCTCGTTGCGGTCCTTCCGGCGTTTGCGCTAATGGCGCTGCACTACCCGTGGGTGACGCACACCGACGCGGCGTTCGAGGAAGCCGTTGCCGATGCGGCGGCGAAGCGGGCGCGCGCGATGGCGGCGACGCGAAATCCGCGCCGGCGGTCGGTCGCGATCGCGGAGGGGGCGGTGCCGAAGCCGTGGTTCGCGCTGGCGCCATCGGGGCACCCTGCAATAGCGATCATCTGGAAGAACGTGCTCGCGTACACGCGCGCGCTCAGGCTCACGACGCTCGCGCTCCTCGTCTGCGGCGTGCTCGTGATCGGCACCGCGGTGTACTCGGAGGTTGGCGACTGGAGCGAGCTCGCGTCGATCGGCGAGATGCTGTGCGCGATCCCGCTCGTCATGCTCGTCATCCTCGGGCCCGGCTTCGTGCGCGCCGACCTGCGGCAGGATCTGTTGCAGCTCGATCAGCTTCGCAGCTACCCGCTGCGGGGCTCGACGATCGTGGCGGCCGAGATTGCGAGTACGGCGGTGATTCTCACGGCGATGCAGTATTTGCTGCTCGCCCTCGCTGCCTCGCTCGCCGCGTTCGACTCGCACGCACCAGTGCCAATCGCTCCCGCGGTGCTGATCGCGCTCGTCGCTCTTCCCACGCTCAACGCGATCTCGCTCACGGTCGCGAACGGCGCCGCGCTCCTCTTCCCCGGATGGGTGCGGCTCGGCGACGGGCGCGCCGCCGGGATCGAGGCGATGGGGCAGAACGTGCTGGCGATCCTCGTCTCGCTCATCGTGACGCTACTCGCGATGTTCCTGCCGCTCGTCGTCGCGACGCTGGTCGCGAGCGGCGTGAGCGCTGCTGCGTCGCGATCGTTGAATGCGTGGGCATTCGTCCCCGCGGCGCCGATCGGCGCGCTCGTCGCGTTCGGCGAGCTGTGGCTGGTGATCAAGTGGCTCGGTCGCGCGTTCGCGCGCACGGATCTCGCGCAGATCGAGCCTCCAGGGTGACGCCCCTGGTCAATACCATGGTACGCTTGTCGCGCCAGGCACTCTCCGATAGCATGATTCAACCGGCTCCACCTACATACATCGATCGAGGCTACGCGAATAGTGGCGACATCAATTGTGCGGATCATCCTGTACGTGCAGGAGATCCCGAAAGTGGCCCGCTTCTACGAGCGGTATTTCGGCATGAGATCCCTTCCCTCCGACAACAAGGCGTGGCTCGAGCTGGCGAGCGACGGCGGCGGTTGCGTCCTCGCGCTCCATCAGGCGAGCCGCGCGCAGAAGAGCGGCGCGGCGATGAAGATCGTGTTCGGGGTGCCGGACGTGCAGAGCTTCGTGCTCGCGTGCGAGAAGGATGGATTGAAGTTCGGCCCCGTCCACGATGTTGGTGAGCTGCACTTTGCCAACGTGAAGGATCCGGCGGGGAATTCGGTGCAGATATCGAATCGCGTGACGTCGCTGCCGTAAGTGCACGTGGCCACATGGAGCACGCGCACGAGGCTGGCGGGCCGAATGGCTGGCGTGCCGCTAGCTTGCCGAGACCGAAGGTGCTCCGTAGCATCTACCGCAGGATATGGCCTCTACATTCGTTCGTGTTAAGCGGCTGTTGGTTGGCCGCCCTCTCGCCTCAGAACGGCTCGAAGATCAGAAACTGAGTAAGACGACGGCGCTCGCCGTTTTGTCTTCCGACGCCATCTCGTCCGTTGCCTATGCGACGGAGCAGATACTCTTCGTCCTCGCCGTGCTCCCCGGCGTCGCGGCGTCGACGTACGTCTTTCGCATCTCGGTGGTCATCGTCGCCCTGCTGGTGCTCGTGGGGCTTTCGTACCGCCAGACGATCTTCGCGTACCCCGGAGGCGGCGGTTCCTTCACCGTTGCGAAGGAGAATCTCGGGGTCAGCTCCGGGCTCATCGCGGCGGCGGCGTTGCTCACCGATTACGTGCTCACCGTCTCCGTGTCTATCTCGAGCGGTGTCGCGGCCATGACGTCTGCGTATCCGGCGTTCGCGAGCTATCGCGTGTCGATCTGCATCGGCGCGATCGTTCTGCTCACGCTCGTGAATCTTCGCGGCGTTCGCGAGTCGGGTGCCGCGTTTCGCCTGCCGACGTATCTGTTCATCGTGATGATGTTGGCGCTGATCGGCGTCGGCCTTTACCGGCTCGCGATGGGGCACGCGCCCGCGCCGGTGGCCGGGCCCCTACACATCGATCCGGTGTCGGCGCGACAGACGATGGCCGCGCCGGTCGCCTTCGCCTTTCTCTATCTCATGATGCGTGGCTTTGCCGAAGGATGCTCGGCCATGACCGGCACGGAGGCGATCTCGAACGGCATCACGGCCTTTCGCGCGCCCGCGCCGACCAACGCGGCGAAGACACTGGGATGGATGGTGGCGATCCTCGCCGTCTTTTTCCTGGGGGTGAGTTGGCTCGCACAGGAATACGCCGTGATGCCAACCCAGAGCGAGACCGTGCTGTCGCAGCTCGGCCGGCACATTTTCGGGATGGGGAAAATCTACTTCGTCTTCCAGTACGCGACGTTCGCGATACTCGTGCTCGCGGCGAACACGGCATTTGCCGATTTCCCGCGGCTCTCGAGCATTCTCGCGAGCGAGCGCTTCATGCCTCGGCAGCTCGCGGCGCGCGGCGATCGGCTCGCGTTCTCGAATGGCATCGTGATGCTGGCGCTCGTTGCGATCCTTCTCGTGTGGATCTTCAATGCGCAGACGACCGCGCTCATTCCGCTCTACGCGATCGGCGTATTCGTGTGCTTCACGCTGTCGCAGGCGGGGATGGTGCGCCACTGGTTCACCACGCGCGAGCCTGGATGGAAGTGGAAAGCGACACTCAACGGCATGGGCGCGATCGCGACGGGGATCGTGTCGATCGTCCAGGTGGTGACGAAGTTCACGTCGGGGGCGTGGATCGTCGTCGTGCTGATCCCACTGATCATCCTCCTCCTGCGCGCCATTCACGAGCACTATCGGCTGTTCGCGGAGGAGGTGAAGTTCGTCGGCCATAGCCCAATCGTCCCGCTTCATCACACCGTCGTCGTGCCGATCAGCGCGGTTACGAAGGCCACCTCCGGTGCGCTCGTCTATGCGACGATGATCAGTGCCGATGTGCATGCCATCTATATCGATCTCGATCACACCGCGACGGCACAGCTGCGCGCGGACTGGGCCGCCTGGGACATTGGCATCGACCTCGTGGTGATCGATTCACCATTTCGCTCCGTGCTGACTCCGATGGTGCAGTACGTCGAGAATTTGCGCCGCGACGCGCCGGGTGAGCTGGTGACGGTCGTCGTGCCAGAGATCGTTCCAAACCGCTGGTGGGAGCACTTCCTCCACAACAAGACGGCGCTGTACATCCGCACTGCATTTCTCTTCAAGCCCAACGTCGTCGTCACGGCCGTGCCGTTCCACCTCGGCCATGCCGCGCGACTTCGCGATCGATTCGACTACGATGAACAGCTGGACGAATCGCTCGACGAGGATATGCGCATGACTCGAGAGATGATGCTAATGGATCAAGAGAAGGAGCCGCCGCCCGAGAAGCCGACGCCTGCCTGATCGTTGCCCGTGGCTGTCTCGGACTATCGAGTCACGGGAGATGCGCTTTCGGACGGCAGATCGACGACGGTCACCGCTCCGTCGATCGTGATCGAGCAGCCCTGCGCCTCCAACAGTCTGCGCGCGAGGCGAAGCTCGAGCGATTCCGAACTCGCCGCGCCCGCGATCATCGGCCGCCTCGTGACGCTGATGCGGATGCGTCCGCGATCGCTCTCGCCCGCGTTGACATCGACGTCCCCATTTTCGGCCGTGTGCGCGATGGCGTCGACGAGAATCGACGTCATTGCCTCTTGTACGTGTACGGCGTCGACGATCGCGCGCGGCGCGGTATCCGACACGAACGGTCGCAACTGCACGTGGGCGACATCGGCGCGCGCCGCTGCAATCGCGAGCGTGGGCCGCAAGAGCTCCGCGAGATTGATCGGCTGCGTGACGATGGAGAGCTCGCCGCGATGGAGCTGCACCAGCTTCTGCAGCTCGCGCACCTCGGTATCGATCGCGTCCACGGCAGACATGGCGGCGCCGAGCATCTCTTCCTGATTTTCGTTCAGCTCACCGAAGGGGCTGGAGAGAAGAATGTGCAGTGGCAGCTGCGCATCCTGCGTTCGCGCGGCGAAGCGCGTGGTAACCGCCTGCAAGAGCTCCTCGATCTCCCTCGCGCGCTCCAATGCCTCCTTCTCGTGGCGCGAGGCCTCTTCGCGCGCGCGCACGACGGCGCTGCTCAATCCCGCGACCGTCGCCTCGATGTGATCCAGCTCGTCCACCTCGTGAGCGCCACTATCGTGCGCGCCGGGCGCCCTGATTCCGAGCTCTCGCAGCGCATCGCGTCGAGAGGTCGGCGTCGAGACGGACGTCTCTCCCCCGATCGACATCTCGTGCCCCGCGAGTCGCTGCACGCGGTGCACGACGTAGCTCGTATTGCGCCAGGATACGACGAGCGACGCGACGGCGGCGACCGCCGCCAGAATGATCACGAGCTCCGGCGCCGAGCGTGCGTAGCGTCCCCAGTACGCGAGCGCGGCTACGAGAAATAGTCCAAACACCGCCGGCACGACGGCGAGAAAGAGGCGCTGACCTATCTTCATGGCTGACGCTCCACATCGGGCTCTCGTTCGGTCATTCTCCGTTCCCTCCCTCGCGCCCGCGACGAGTCGGGGCGGGATCGGCGAACGACACGACGAGCACATCGAGGCCGCTCTCGTTGTTGACGAGGCTCGCGACGACAGAGCCATGCCGCACTTTGTACCAGCGGGAGCGAGTGCTCTGGCCGGCGATCAGGAGCGTGACACCCTTCTGTTCGGCGAAGCGCATGATCGCCGCAGCGACATCCGTCCCCTCGAGCTTGACGACCTCGGCCCCGAGATTCTGCGCCATCTGTATGTTGTCGACGAGCCGTCGCTGCACCGTCGAGTCGATCTTGTCCGCCTGCTCCTCTGGCGTCTGGACGTACACGCAGTACCAGTCGGAGTTGAGGCGGCCAGCTATTCGGCTGGCCTTTCGCAGCAGCGACGCGGTACGCGGCGGATCGCTGGACATGGCGACGAGAATGCGATCGGCGGTTTTCGGTGCGGCGCTCTTCGCCGATGGCGATTCGCCCTCGCGCTGCACTATGTACTCGCGCGTGCGATCGACAGAGCTCGCCACCTCGCGAAGCGCGAGCTCGCGCAGCGTCGAGAGATTCTCCTCGGTGAAGAAGTTCTCGAGTGCCGCCGCAACCTTGGTCTTGTCGTAGATCTTGCCATCCATCAGTCGCTGGCGAAGATCCTCCGCCGAGAGATCGATGTTGATCACCTGATCCGCGCGCGCCACAACCCAGTCGGGTACGGTCTCGCGAACGGACACGCCGAGGGTTCGCTGGACGACGTCGTTCAACGAATCGAGATGCTGCACGTTGACCGCCGAGATCACGTTGATGCCGGCATCGAGCAGCTCGAGCACGTCCTCCCAGCGCTTACTGTGCTTGGAGCCCGGCAAGTTGGTGTGCGCGAGCTCATCGACGATCGCGACCTCGGGATGCCGCGCGATGATGACATCGACATCCATTTCAGAGAGCGTGACGCCGCGGTATTCGACGAGCTTGCGCGCCACGACCTCGAGATCCTTCACCTGCGCCTCGGTCTCCGCGCGCGCGTGCGTCTCGACGAAGCCGACCACGACGTCGACACCGCGTTTACGCAGCTCGTGCGCCTCGGTGAGCATCCGGTACGTCTTCCCGACGCCCGCTGCGGAGCCGATGTAGACCTTGAGCTTACCGCGCGTGCGCTGGCGCACGAGCTGGAGGAAATCATCGCCTCCGGCTGCCAGCGCGTCGGAGCTCATCTCGCCACGGGGAGTAGGGTCGGCATCATCTATTCGCGACCGGCGACGAAGACTCGCACAATGTGAGCGAGCCTTCGGTCCGGGCCTCTGCGTGCCCGCGGAAAGATAGCTTCAACGCACGGCAGGCGCTTCGCACGCGGCTATATCGTGAGCGCGAGAGACGTCACAACGAAGCCATCGTTCTTCGAGAACGGATCGGTCGTCGAGCGATTCGGGAAGACGTGGTCGCGCGCGTTGAACCCGCGCAGCTCGGTGCGCCAGAGGAGTCGCGACTGCGGAGCGACGTCGACGCCGATCGATGCACCGCCGGAGCGAAAGCCATCGGCGCCGGACGGTACCGTGGTGAGCACGCTGCCCCGATCGCTGAAGTACTCGACACGCCCATTCAGGCTTACCTTTGGATTCAGCGCATACCGGCCCACGATCGCGCCGATGTAGAACTGATCGTTCCCGTCGCCAGCGGCGCGGCGCTGCAGCCCGTAGTCCGCGGTGAGCTCGATACCGAACGCGCTCGTGACCTGCGCCTTGAGCAGGGCCTCGTTGAAGATGCGGACGCGCGAGCGCGCCGTGTCAGGCTGCTCGTTGCCGATGAAGTTGTCGTAGCTGATCGTGACGGCGGGCGACAACGCGTAGTCGAGCCGCACGCCGACCGCCTTGTCGGAGTTCGTCTCGGAAATGTTCTGCCAGCCGTTCACGACGACGCCGGTGACCGTGAACGTGGGTGTCGCCTGCCAGACTGCACGCACGCCGGTTTCATAGTAGGGAGTATACTCTGCGACGAACGAACGAGAATACGTCCAGTTGTCA
>PLMM01000209.1 GCA_003142495.1 Gemmatimonadota bacterium
AACATGATGTCGTTCTGGGTCACCTTCGTTGCATTCCTCGTGCTCGTCGCGGCGTTTTTCGTTCCCGATGGGCCGCCGCTGTCCGGCTGGACCGCGTACGCGCCGCTGAGCGCAGTCGGCAAGAGTGCTGGTCCGGGGCAGGGCACTGGGCAGACCCTCTGGGTCATCTCGATCGCGATCTTCTGCATCGGGCAGCTGCTCGGCTCACTCAACTTCATTGCGACGACGCTCGATCTCCGCACGAAGGGGATGACGCTCGCGCGCCTTCCGTATTCGACATGGGCGTGGTTCATCACCTCGATCATCGGCTTGATCGCATTCTCCGTATTGCTGCCCGCCTGTGTGCTGCTCCTTCTCGACCGTGTGGCGGGGACGAGCTTCTTCATTCCCGCTGGGCTGGTCGTGAGCGACGCGCTACAGCCGCATTCGGGTGGCTCTCCGCTGCTCTGGCAGCACCTGTTCTGGTTCTTCGGGCATCCCGAGGTCTACATCGCGATCGTCCCGGGATTCGGAATCGTCTCCACCATCCTCCCCGCGATCTGTCGCAAACCGCATCTCGGTCCGCGCGTGTTAATCGCCTGCCAGCTGGCGATCGCGGGCTTGAGCTACATGGTGTGGGGGCACCACATGTTCTTGAGCGGAATGAGTCCGATGTCAGCGACGCTCTTCTCGGTGCCGACGCTGATCATCACGATCCCCGCGGCCATCATCACGCTTCTCTGGCTCGGGACCATCTACGGCTCGAAGCTCCGTCTCACATCCGCGGGACTCTTCTGCCTGGGCTTCGTCTCGGTCTTCGTAACCGGAGGGCTGAGCGGATTCTTTCTTTCACAGCCCTCGATCGACACGTACCTGCACGGCACCTACTTCGTCGTCAGCCACTTCCACTTCGTCATGGGAGTGGCAGCCATGTTCGGCATCTTCGCCGGAACGTATTTCTGGTTCCCGAAGATGTTCGGCCGGATGATGAACGAGACGCTCGGGAAATGGCACTTCGCGCTCACTTTCCTCGGCGTGTACGCCACCTTCATGCCGATGCACTGGCTTGGCCTCGAGGGCAATGTCCGCCGCTACTCATCATTTCCCGCTGACTACATGCACGGGTCGCTCGTGCTTCACCGCTTCATCACCTTCGCCGCGCTCTTTCTCGGCGCAGCGCAGCTGATCTTCCTCGTGAATCTCCTCTGGAGCCGGCTGCGCGGGCCAGTCGCTCCGGATAATCCATGGGAGGCGACCTCGCTCGAGTGGAGCACGACCTCTCCTCCGCCCTTCGACAACTTCGGCGGCGTGCATCCCGTCGTGTCGCACGGACCCAACGAGTACGGTGTCGCGGGGCCGCGCGGTGACTACATCATGCAGAACGACCCGCCACTCGTCGCACCGGCGGTGTCATAGTCATGCAGAAGAGCATCATGCCTTCGTCGGCAACGCGCACGGGTGTATGGGGCGGCATTGGCGCGATCATCATGTCGTTCGCTGCGTACACGAGCGCCATGGTAGTGCGACAGGGATCATCGCCCGATTGGCTGCACTTCACGCTGCCGCCGATTCTCTACTGGAACTCGTTGATCCTGGTGGTGAGCAGCGGAGTGCTCGAGCTCGCGCGCACACGCGTCGGTGGCCCCTTCGATCGTCTCGGGTACGCCAACGCGCTCTCGGTCGAGCACCTGCGCGAGCGATTGTTCTGGCTGCGAGTGACGATCGCGCTGGGCTTCGTCTTTCTCGCGGGGCAGTATCTCGCGTGGCGCGGCCTCTCCGCACGAGGCGTATTTGTCGCCACGAGTCCGAGCAGCTCCTTCTTCTATCTCCTGACGGCCGTGCACGCGCTCCATCTCATCGGCGGGCTCGGCGCGCTCGTGTATGCACTGCGTTACCTGCACACCGATGACGGCCCGCGCGCCGTGCAGGTGCTTGGCGCCGTCGCGCTGTATTGGCATTTCATGGCGGTTCTGTGGGTGTATCTCCTCGTAGTTCTCACGATGTGGGTATGACGTACCTGATGGAGGGGACGTGAGCGATTCGGCGATGACCGTGAACGCGATGCATGGATCGGCGATGGAGCCGTCTCCATTTCTGATCTCGAGCAAGAAGCTCACGATGTGGCTGTTCATCGTGGCCGATGCCGCGACGTTCGGCGGCCTGCTCTTCGCCTATGGCTTTCTGCGATTTGGGAGCGCGAGCTGGACACGCCCCTTCAGCTTCTCGCCGAACATCCTCAACGGCCTCGTCATGACGGTGATACTCCTGACGAGCAGCCTCACGATGCTCGGCGGCGTCGCCGCTGCGCACGACGGCCGGCGTTCCGCGACGATGAAGTGGTTGGGCGCGACAGTAGTGCTCGGCGTGTTGTTCGCCATTCTCCATCTGCGCGAATGGACCGCGATGTTCCACGAGGGCTGGAGCCTCACGGCGAATCCGATGGGGGGCACCGTGCTGTTCGGTGCCCTCTTCTTCTCGATCACCGGGCTGCATCTACTGCACGTGATCAGCGGCGTCGTCGCGATCAGCGTCATCGCACTCGGCTTTCGGTCCGGGCGCCTGTCAGCCGGGCACGTCGAAACCACCGGGCTGTATTGGCACTTCGTGGATCTCGTCTGGATGTTCGTCTTTCCGCTGCTTTACCTGCTGAACCTTCACTAGCCTTCTGCGAGCCGTCGAATGACGACAATGGAACCGAGCGCCGGGCCGAACATGCGGGTGTACATCTCCGTCTGGCTCGGGATGCTCCTCATCGTGGCGATCGAGGCCGCTCTCGCCTACGCGCACGTCTCCGGCGGCGTGTTGGTGACCGCGCTGCTCGTACTGGCATTCCTGGAGGCCGCCATTGCGCTCCGCTACTTCATGCACCTGAAGTACGAGGTTCCCATGTTGTTCTGGACGCTGATCCCGGGGCTACTGCTCGCGTTCTTCATGATGAATCAGTTCTGGGCGGACTCCTCGCGTCTCAACGCGCTTCGCTTCCCGGTTCCATAGGGATCGCGATGCAGCCCATGGCGCACATGGTGGGCCCAATGCTGGCGGCGATGATCGTTCTCGCCGCTCCGGCCGGTGCGGTCTTTATAGGGCTCATGATCATCACTTGGCGCAAGCGTAACGGTACCGACGCCACATGAGTCCTCGAGCGCCTGCGCATCGCGCGCGCCCCTGATCTCGCGTGGTGGAACACGCACGTCAGAGATTCGACGTATCGGGGAGCGTGAAGATGAATTCGCTCCCCGTCGCGGAGGAGCTTGCGAGCACGAGCGATCCGCCGTGCGCGTCGGCGATCCAGCGCGCGATCGCCAGGCCCAGCCCCGCGCCGGCGCCGTGAGGCTCGTCGAGAAGACGACCGTGAGAGGCTGACATACTCGTTCGGGAGCTATCGCCGCGGTAGAAGCGCTCGAAGATGTGCGCTGCGATCTCCGGCTGAATTCCGGGACCACTGTCGCGAACGATCACGTGGTGGGAGCCAGCATCGCATCGGAGCGCGATCTCCACCGTCCCGCCATCCGCGCCATACTTGAGCGCATTGTCGAGCAAATTGAGGATCAGTCGCCGGATGAGGTCTTCGTCCCCCCGCACGGACGCCTCACACGACACATCGGATGTAAGCGTCATTCCGCGTCGACTGGCGAGCGATCGCGCGATGCGCGCACAATCGGCGACGACTTCATCGAGGTAGAACGTGTAGAGCTGTAAATGCTGTTGCCCGGCATCGGCGCGCGCGAGGAGAAAGAGATCGTGCACGATTCGAGACAGGCGCCGAGCCTCCGCGCGCACGACTGACAGCGCTTCTCGATACTCCTCGGGCGGACGTTCAGCCTTGGCGAGCGCGATGTCCGCCTCACCACGAACGATTGCAATGGGTGTCCTCAGCTCGTGCGACGCATCGGCCATGAATCGGCGCTGTTGCTCGAACGCGCTCTCGACTCGCGACAACAATCCATTGATCACCGTTGCCAGCTGCCCGTATTCGTCTTGCGCGTTCGGAACCGGCAGGCGGTCGTGAAGGGTGGTCGTGCCCATGCGCGAGGCGTGCTCCGTCATCGCGATCACCGGGCTGAGGCTGCGGCGGATGAGCAGAGACCCGCCGATCGCCGCGAGTAGAAGTGCCGCGGGAAAGGCGAGGAGCAGCACCGTACGCACGGATTTCAACATCGCGCGCTGATTGAACAGTGGACGCGCAACGACAATCACGTACGAGCGCTCATCCACTTCGACGGGAAGCAGGCAGGCTCTGACGCCGCCGCGTCGATCGGGGATCGTGACGAACTCCGGACCCGTCAGATGGCGGCTCGCGATGATGCGACTCAATGGTGCCGGATCGAACGGCTGCAACACCTCGGTGCCAGTGGTCTGCGATTCTCCAGGAGCCGTGACCAGCGCCAGGACTTGCCCCTTCCGGTCGAGGACGCCGAGGTCGAGATCACGGAATTCGAATTCCGTGAGAGATTCCGCGGCTGCGGCAAAATCCGACGGAGTCTCGTAGCGCTGGGCGACGTACTCGATTCTGAACGCCGTTGCCGTTTCCTGCAGATACTCATCGAATCGTAGCCCCGACATCTCGGCGATGAAGACGTACGAGGCCGTCGATAACGCGAACAGCAATACGGCCACGACCGCGGTGTGCCAGAGTGCCAACCGGACGCGGACCGACTGAATCACGCCGGTTGGTTTCGTTTCAGCTCGGCGAGCATGTAGCCGGCGCCCCGTCGCGTATGGATGAGCGGTGTGTCACTGACGGAGTCGATTTTCCGGCGCAGCCGATTGACGTAGACCTCGATGGCATTCGAGTACGGATCGTGATTGTCGTCCCACACGTGTGCGCAGATCGCCGCGCGACTCACCACGTGCCCCTCGTTACGAGCGAGAAACGCGAGCAACGCGAATTCCTTGGTGGTGAGCACGATCGATCGGCCCGCGCGATCGACGCTGTGGCTCGCCATGTTCACGCGCAGATTGCCCACCTTCACCTCCGCCGACAGCAGATCCGCGGTGCGACGGCGCAGGAGGGCTCGCAGTCGCGCGAGCAGCTCGGCAAACTCGAACGGCTTCGTGAGGTAGTCATCGCCGCCCGCATCCAGGCCGGTGATCTTGTCGGCAACGGTGTCGCGGGCCGTGAGCATGAGCACCGGCGTCGTCGTCCCGTTGCGCCGTATCTCGCGGCACACCGAAAATCCGTCGCGCCTTGGCATCATGACATCGAGGATGATCACGTCATACTCGTTGATGAGCGCCTGGTAGACTGCATTCTCGCCATCCGCAACGATATCGACGGCGTATGACTCCTGGCGCAGCCCCTTCAAGAGCGTCTTGCCGAGTTGCGCGTCGTCTTCTGCCAACAACAGTCGCATCAGTCGTTTTTCCCCTGGAAACAAGCTCGTGTACGATGGGGCCCGTACCTTAATACAGCATTACAAGCCGCCGCGTGTCGCCGTTGGGCGGCCCCTGTGCCGTGCTAACGGGGGCTGGTGGTCCTACCTCGATCGTACAACGCCGGCCCGAGCATCGCGAGCATGAACGCGCCGAGTAGCGCGAAGGCGATCGGATACCCCGTGCGCGACGACACGAGCCCGAACATTACGGCGCCGAGTCCGAGTCCGGCGTCGTAGCCGACGTTCCACACCGCGCTCACGGCATCGTATCCCGACGACGACACGCGATCGAACATCAGCGTGAGCGTCGCATTCTGCGTGACGCCGAAGCCAATGCCGAAGAGCACCATGCCGATCATGATCGCGGGGGTGCTCGCAATGTAGATGAGCGCGAGCATGCCGGCCGTCGCCGAGAGCAGGCCGGGGATGAGGAGCGCGGTCGCGCCGTGCTTGTCGCCGAGGTGGCCGGCCCACCAGCGCGTGAGCGTGGATGCGGCGGCCTGCAGGAACAGCGCGAGCGCGATGACGTTCCCCGACGCGTGAATCGCGGCGAGCGGAAGGAAGGTGACGATGACGCCCGCGGCCATCGCGGTGGCGGAGAAGACGACGGCGGGGCGCGCCAGTGCGGGCGTGAGTAGCCCCGCGAGCACGCCGACCGGAACGTCATCCGATGATGCGAGCGCGGGGAGCCCTGGCACCGCGAGCAGACCGGCGAGCCCCGCCATTCCCGCGATGACGAAGACGGTCGGATATCCGGCGTGCGCGGCGAGCCACACGCCGGCGGGAAGTCCGAACACGGCGGGGACATTCACGATGAAGCCGTAGAGGCCGAGTCCTTCACCGCGACGGTCGGGAGGAACGATCGACGCGACGAGCGATCCGCCAACGACGACGATGATCGCGAGGCCCGCGCCGCGAACGAGGGAGATCGCGAGAATCGCGGGCATCGTGTGCGCGAGCGGGAGTGCGAGTGCGGGCGCGCCGATGAGCGCGAGCCCCGCGGCCAGCGTGATGCGATAGCCAAAGCGAGCGACCAGCCTCGGCGTCGCGAGCTCGAGGGCGACGGTCGAGAGCATGAGCGCGCCCGTGGCGAGGCCGGCGCCGATGCCGGTAGCGCCGATCGAGGTGGCGTACTGCGGCACCACCGAGAGGAGCAGATAGAAGCAGATCATCGCGCCGAAGCTCGCCGAGCAGAGCAGGAGCATTGGGCTAGTCAGGAGCGTTGGGGTGGCGGCGCCGAGCTTGACATGGGCCGAAGCTAACTCCAAAGTGGTAAGCAGTACAGACCAATTTCATGGCAATAAAAGTGACCAGTCGATCGCTCGAAATACTTATCGCCATTTCACACGGTGCCGAGGAAAAGCTCGGACCGCAGATCGAATCGCAGCTCCGGAAGGCGATCCGCACCGGAACGCTGCACCCCGGCGCGCCAATTCCCTCCACTCGCGACCTCGCGACGCAACTCGGCGTGTCTCGTCCGATCGTTGTCGACGCGTATGCCCAGCTCGCCGCCGAAGGGTACCTCACTCTTCGCCAGGGCGCTCGCCCGCGCGTCTCCGCCTCGGCGCCCACCGCCGCCGCGCGCGCCCCGATTCCCGCGCGCGCCGAGCCGCGAGTGCGCTTCGACTTTCTCCCCGCGGTGCCGGATCTCGCCTCCTTTCCGCGCGCGGCGTGGCTCGCGGCCACGCGCGATGCACTCGCGACGATGCGCGACGCGGAGCTTGGGCTTAGCGACCCGCACGGCTGCGCGGTGCTGCGCGAGGCGTTAGCCGAGTATCTCGGACGCGCGCGCGGAGTCGTGTGCGATGCGGAGCAGATCGTCATCACCTCGGGCTTCGCGCAGGGACGAGCGCTCGCAGCTCGCGCGCTCGTTGCACGGGGAGCGAAGCGACTGGCGGTAGAAGATCCTGGCTACAGCGAGTGGCAGACGATCGTCGCAGCGGGGCTCAAGCTCGCGCCGGTCACGCTCGATGAGAGTGGCATGCGCATCGACGCGCTCGAGCGCGCGAGTGCCGACGCGGTGCTCGTCACGCCGGCGCATCAATTTCCGACGGGCGTCGTGATGAGCGGCGAGCGACGCACGGCGTTGGTCGGGTGGCTCCGCGCGCGGGAAACGGTAGCGATCGAAGATGACTACGACGCCGAATTTCGGTATGATCGCGCGCCGGTGGGCGCGCTGCAGTCGCTTGAGCCGGAGCGCGTGATCTACTGCGGAACCGCGAGCAAGATGCTGGCGCCTGTGCTTCGCATTGGATGGCTCGTGGTGCCGTATCACCTGCTGCGCGCGGTGCAGGCGGAACAGCTGCTCGCGGACTACGGAGTGTCGCGTATCGAGCAGCACGCGCTGGCGCGGATGTTCGCGAGCGGCGAGATGGACCGGCATCTGCGCCGCATGCGAAGCCGCTATCGCGCGCGCCGCGATGCGCTGCTCGACGCGCTCGCCGCGGAGCTACCGGAGGCGGAAGTGCAGGGGATCGCCGCGGGACTGCACGCGACGGTAGTGCTGAGCGGCGACGACGACGAGCGCGCGATTCTCGAGGAGGCGCGGCGACGCGGCATCGCGCTCGAGATACTCGGCCAGCACAGGCTCGTGCCGCGCGCCGGAAGCGCGACGCTACTGCTCGGCTACGCACGCATGCCGGAGGCGACGATGCGCGTGGCCGTGCGCGAGCTGCGCGACGCGATACGATCGGCGAGGAGTACGGCGGCGAGCAGGATTGGCTGAGCGCGCGTTGCACGTTCGCTCAGATCTTTCCGATCAAAATGAGTCCGACACGACGATCGATCCGCTGAGCGCGACGCCGAGCGCGATGAGGACGAGATGAAGTCGCCGTCGGCATCGAATGAGAGCTTCTGCTCGGCGCGAATGGGCACCGACATACGACGGATCCGCGCACGGTGCGGAGGAGGCTCGCAACGGTCCACGCGAGTAGCGCGAACGCGCGAACGGGCCGGTCGCGATGGGCGCGGTGAGGAACATCCAGTTTCGGCTCAACGGTGGGGCTGCACGATGTGACCTTCTATGGTCGCGACCGTACTACAGTGGTGAAAAAGTGTTGAAATCGGGGCTCGGGGCGACTTGAGGAAGCCCAATCGGGACACTAGCTTACGCTCTCTTCTGGCCAGGTAGCTCAGTTGGTAGAGCAGCGGACTGAAAATCCGCGTGTCGGGGGTTCAATTCCCTCCCTGGCCACTTTGTAGGGCAACAACTTAGAAGGCTTTGAGCCATCGGGCACAAAGGCATGTCGCGGCACTTGTTTTTATATTCTCGCGGCTGTTTCGCCGCACTCATGCATTATCGCTCCGGGTGGGCCGTCCGAATCTCTACTCCGGGAAGGAAAGGCCCGCAGATGAATTCATCTGCGGGCTTTTCGTATGGCTTATGACGGGGCTGAGGATCTCTTCAAGAGAGAGTCGTTCTTTCTCGAATGGCGTGCAACGCTCATAGCACCCTCTAGCCGCATTTCGCTCTGCTTTGCTATCCGCGAGTGATCGAAGCTTCGCACTCGATACGAGCTACGTCTTCTCCGCTGGATCAGGCGACCGACTCCGCCGTCATCGTGGAATTGGTCGGCTCGGCGGGAGGCGCAACGGTGGCACCGAGCAGATAGTCGACGACATTGGCTGCGGTGTACGTCGAGCGCTCGTTGAGGAGCGCCGCGATGCACGCCATGTCGTCGCCACTCGTGAGCAGGGGGAGCTCGTCACCATGATCCCGCAGCTGCGCGAGACCTACATTCGCCGTCAGCCCATTGCACAGGCAGCGGCGGCCAACCGTATCGGCGGCGTCGCCGCCCTTCGCGACGTACGACTCGACGGGTTCTGCCGCACATCTATATCCGATCTGGCCGGTCTCGGTTCGATACGCCGTGCGAAGGTAGCCCAGGTCGCACACTCGTTCACGCTGGTCATCCTGCTGCGCGATTCCGTCGATCTCGACGACCTTGAATGGGTACCCGGTGGACGAAGCGCGCGGATCGGTGCGGATGCGCACCGTCCCGCCGGTGATTCCGGCAATCACGGCGCGCTTGAGTTCCGAAGCCAACCCGGATTCGTCGCAGTACGCGAACAGAGTGCCCACCTGCACGCCCGCTGCCCCGATGGCGCGAGCGGCGCGCACCGCTTCGGGAGACGCCATGCCTCCCGCGAGCCAGAAGGGCAACTCCAACTCCCGCATCTTCGCCAGATCGACCATGTCGCGCTCGCCGTAGATCGGCTCGCCCCCCGTGTTGAATCGCGGCTCTCCCCGCGGTGGTGCGTTGTGACCGCCCGCGGTCGGAGCTTCCACCACGAAGCCGTCCACGCGGCCGGTGGCTTTTCGCGCCAGCGTTGCTGCGAGCGAATTGGCCGAAATGATGGCGAGGAAGCGGGGACGCGCGAGTGCTTCGAGTGGTGCCCAGTGATCGCGCGGAGTGAATGCGAGAAATTCCGGCGCTGCGTCGGGCGGACCCTGTATCTCCATCTTGATGCGCGCCGGCTCGTGCGACGCGAAGGCGTCGAGCGCGCCCGGAATCTCACGAGGGATGCCGGCACCCATGAGTACGTAGTCCACGCCGGCGAGCATCGCGCCGTACAGGGAGGCAAGGTTTGGCATCTGAATCTTGGTGAGCAGATTGATTCCGACCTCGCCATCATGCCCTTCTTTCGCGAGCCAGACCTCGACGAAATTTGCCAGCATGGTCAGCTGCTCGCGCTCTGCGCTCACGACTCGCCTGTACATCGGCAGCAGCTTGTAGGGCACGTCCGGCGCGCGGCCGCCGGGCACGAAGAAGCGCTCGAGCACTCGTGCGCTGACCGCCGGTATCGGGAAGTGCCGCATCGCGCGACGCACGTCGTCTTGGGGGTCGCCATCCTGAAGTCGCCGAACGAGGATGGTGTCGATCGCCGTACCGGAAACGACACCAAGCTGTCCGTGACGCGATACGGCCTTGGCGAGCCGCCAGTCGGAGATGGCCACGCCCATGCCTCCCTGAATAATCTCAGGAAGCGGCAACGGCCCTTCTCTGTCGACGCTCTGTTTCATCGGCCGCAGGCTAAGTGAGAGCTTCAATGCACGCTCATTCCGGACACACGAGCAGGAGGCCGTGACGCGACTCCACGCGCCACCTCCGTCACCGTGCCCATTCGCTTCCTCGAACGATGTCTCTCCTCGCGAGATCATTCAGTCGGGGGAAGGACGAATTGCTGTAGGGAATTCCACTAGAGGATCCGCCAAGCCGCAGACTGAGTCGCAGACACCGTGCAGCAGACTGAATCGCAGACACCGTGCAGCAAACTGATCTCCTCGTGTCAGGCGTTCGGCGACTCCGAGTGAGTCCGAGCTCACGCAATCTCAGGGTGCGATTTGTCCGCATCAATGCGCGATCACCGCTCCGAATTTCCCGTGAGGAATGCATGTCTGGAATCCTGTTTGCCACTCATGGCGGCCCGAGTGCCGACGGGGCTGGGCGCGTCGCTGCATTGCTCGCCGCCCGGCGCGGCACGACTATGTCGGCTGTCTGCGTGCTCGAGCCCGTTCGCATCGTGGATGCTGGATATTCCGCGATGTACGTTCCCACTCTCGAGGAGGACGAAGCGGTACGAGCCTCACTACGAATGGCGGTGGCCGACCAGCTACAGCGATGCGGCGCATCCGCGACCCCGCGTGTGCGCACCGGGGCAGCCGCCTCGGAGATCGCCGAAGAGGCTCGAGAGTCGAATGCGGAAGTGATCGTGCTGGGGCTGGGGCGGCATCAGCTTATCGACCGGGCGCTTGGCAACGAGACCGCCCTGCAGCTCGTTCAACTCGCCAGCACGCCCGTGCTCGCCGTTCCTGCTACGATGACTGCATTACCGAGCAGAGTCGTCGCGGCGATCGATTTTTCGCCGACCAGTGTTGCCAGTGCCAAGGCGTGCGCACGGTGGCTGACGAATGGCGATGTCCTTCACCTCGTCTACGTAGCCGGCGATTGGCATGGCGGGTTTCCTCTCACCCAGCGCATCACCGCCGAGAATGTACTGAATGCCATCAGTCAGCAGATCGATGCTCCCGAAGGCGTGCGCATCGAACAGAGCGTGGTCGAGGGAGAGCCGGCCATACGCCTTCTCGAGTTGACCGCGACCTCCAACGCGGACCTCACCGTCCTGGGCAGCCATGGCTACGGATTCTGGAAGCGACTGACCATTGGAAGCGTCGCCTCGAAAATCATCCGCCTGTCTCCTGCGGCCGTGCTCGTAACTCCCATCGGCAGTCTCGCCACCTTTCCTTCCTCCACTGCCGCGGTTGCCTCCAGTACCTCCAGCAATTAGTACTGCGAGTGATGGCCCGGGTTCTGTGAACGGCTCCGCCGTCCAATGTCGCGTATTCGCCTCAACTGCTTGCAAAAGCGACCGCATTCCCTCCATTTATCCGGACGCGGGGGCGTGAAGCCTTCAACCCGCCGGCGACCAGTGTTTGCGGATCTTCCATGTCGCGGAGTTCCCCGCACGGTGGGCGCGCCGATCGCAACGTCTCTCCGGTTATCGAAATGGCGTCAGACAGTGGAGCGGTCGATTCCGAGGAGAAGTTGCGAGGCATTATCTCGCTGGCGGCTGACGCCATCATCTCGACTGATGGCGACTTTCGCATCACGCTCTTCAACCCTGCGGCGGAGCGCATCTTCGACTATCGCGCGGACGAAGTACTCGGTGAGTCGCTGGACATCCTCCTTCCGGAGGCCGCACGGGAAATCCACCACGCGCATGTCGCTCGATTCCGCCATTCGAGCGTAAGCGGAAAAGAGATGGGCCAGCGCGGGCAGATTTGGGGGCGTCGTCGCAGTGGCGAGCTCTTTCCCGCGGAGGCCTCCATATCGAAGATCCGGCTTGGGGCTGAGACGCATTTCACTGCAGTACTGCGGGACATCACGCAGCAGCGACGCGCGGAAGCAGAGCGAGAGGCGCTGCTCACGCGCGAGATGCAGGCCCGCGCGATAGCTGAATCGGCGCAACGCCGCATTGGCTTTCTCTCGCGGGCAAGCGATCTCCTCCACTCGTCGCTCGCCTACGAGGAAACTTTTCGCGTGCTGCTCGACCTCATCGTGCCCGAACAGGCAACGTTTTGCGTGGTCGATGTCGTCGAAGAATCCGGGGCAGTCCGACGTTTGCACGTGGTGCACGCTGATCCGGAAAAGCAGGAGCTCGCCGAACGCCTGCGCTCGTACCCACACACGCAAGCGCACTACCTCACGCGACGCGCGATCCTCGGTAGCAAAGCGGAGCTCATCACCGACATCACGGATCGTCTGTTCGTCGATATCGCTGAAAACGCCGAACATCTCGAAATCCTGCGCGAATTGGCACCCGCATCGATCATGGTGGTTCCGCTTCGCTCGCGCGAGCGGGTGCTCGGTGCGTTGCTGTATGCCCGCGACAAAAACGAAAGTGCCTACAACGATTTCGATGTTGCGCTCGCCGTCGAACTCGCGCAGAGCGCCGCCTCGGCGGTGGACAACGCCCGGCTCTACCGGCGCTCGCAATCGGCAATTCGCGCCCGCGACGATGTACTGGGCGTCGTGTCGCACGACCTGCGCAACCCGCTGGCGGTTATTTCGATGTGCGCAACGTCGCTGCTGGAGAGTGGTTTCGGCGACGAGGGTCGCAATCTGGAGGCAATTCAGGCCATCCGGGAGTCGACTCGCTGGGCCCAGCGGCTCATCCAGGATCTCCTCGATGTGACGGCCATCGAGGCAGGTGGTCTGTCGCTCGTCCGTCGTGCGGAGGACCCGGTGCTCCTGATGACCAAAGCGGCGCTATTCTTCGAGGAGCTCGCGGCGGAACGAGCAGTCACGCTCGTGACGGCGCTGCCGGATCAGGTGCCGCTCCTGCTCTGCGATGCCGACCGCATTCTGCAAGCCCTCGGAAACCTCATTGGGAATGCGTTGAAATTCACTCCGACTGGCGGACAGATTGAACTGGGCGCGGTGGTGGGCCAGGACGGCGTTCGATTGTACGTCGCGGACAATGGACCCGGAATTCCCGACGAGGATGTGCCTCACATCTTCGACCGATTCTGGACCGCTCGCCGCGATTCTCGTGTGCGCGGCACCGGGATGGGGCTTGCCATCGTGCGAGGAATCATCGAAGCCCACGGTGGCCGGGTGTGGGTCGAGCGAAACGCCTCGGGTGGAGCAATGTTCAATCTGTTGCTTCCAACCCTGCCCTGAGCGCCGCTCGCCGCGCCGGCTCACGTAACAGGCGCGTTAGTAACGACGCTACTTGCGTTCGGGAGGAACGACGAGCACCGAGCAGCCACCATGGCGCACGAGTTCCGTGCTCACGCTTCCCATCATCCAGCGCTCAATCCGACCCTGTCGCGCGCTGCCCGCGGCGATGAGGTCACTCTTTGACGCGGCGGCGTATTTCAGGATCGTTTCTGCGGTCGTAGTCGAAATCTCGTGCTCGAGGACGACGTGGTCGAAGGTGACGCCATCGTCGCCGAGCTCGCGGGTGGCCTCCGCGAATGCAGCACGCACACCAAGGTCGTGAACGACCCTTTCCCCCTCGTCTCCCAGAAGCGCCGTGATCGGCGCCGCATATGCCAGCACGAGCACCGCTCCGTCGCCCGCAATCGCGTGCGCCGCCCGCATGGCCGTGAGGCTGATTGCACTGAAGTCGGTAGCGGCGAGGATCCGAGTGGGCAGCTCCATCATTCCTGAAACGACGCCGAGGACCGGGCACGTCGACCTGCGCATCACGTTGATCGCCGTCTCGTTGTTCATCGCGCGGTCGAACCGGGTGTATTGGTGCAAGCCTACGATTACGAGTGCCGCATGAATGTGCTGCGCTTCCTCCACGATCGTGCTCGCCGGAGCGCCGACGGCTACCCGTATCGGCCAATCGATCGNNTGTCCCGTGGCCGCCGCGAGGGCCTCTCGAGTCTCCTGCACCTCTCTCTGATGTGAGGTGAGGTCCCGCTCGGGATTCTCGATGGCCAGAGCGACGTTCAAGGCAGGGGGAAAGGGAACGCTGCCGGTATCGATGACATTCACGACCTGCACGACGGCGCCATGCGCCTTGGCGAGTGCGAGTGCCACGCGAGCTCCCGCAGTCGCGGCCGCGGAGTCGTCCATCGCCAGCAGAACGATGCGGCCTTGCAGCTCAAATGTGGGCGCGCCCGTGTGGCTCGTACTCTCCACACTCACGTGCGTCGCTTGCACATCGGCGTATGCCTCGCGCGCGTCTGCCGCGCCCGCAAGCGCGCCTCGGCGCGATAGCCGAACCGGGTGGGATGAATCCGTGTGCATGGCGCCTCGCTGAGAAGTTCGACAGAACTGCAACATGGCATAAGCTCGGAGTAGGCAGCGAGCGCCGCCGTCAGGGGCCGCCGGACGCGGGGTGCATCACGCGCCGGGTCGCTGTGCGCTTTCGCCCGCGGCTCGTGCCCGTCCGACGATACCTGACTGCACTGCACTCTTCAGGCGCGCATCCTACGCCATGCGCGCGCGTTGGCGCTGTTCGCTCGCTTAAGATCGCGAAGAACGACAATCAGTCCCAAGGAGGGCCGTATGAAGACCGACATCGAGCTGCAGAAAGACGTAGTAGAAGAGCTGAAGTGGGAGCCGCGTGTTACCGACGACGAGATCGGAGCGGCGGTTCGCGGTGGCGTCGTGACGCTGACCGGATCGGTCCCCAACTTTGCGCAGAAGTGGGCAGCCGTGAAGGCGGTGGAACGTGTCGCCGGCGTGCGTGCGGTCGCGCAAGAGCTGACCGTGAAGATGCCGGCGGCGCACCAGAAGTCGGACACCGAGCTTGCTCATCAGATCGTCAACACGCTGGCGTGGGACATCGAAGTCCCCCACGAGAAGATCAAGGCGCGCATCGAGAACGGGTGGGTGACGCTCGAAGGGGAGGTCAGTTGGCAGTTTCAGCGGAACTCCGCGGAGCGCGCGGTGCGCTACGTATCCGGCGTCAAAGGCGTCTCGAATCTGCTGACCATCAAGAGCATTGCTTCGACGTACAACGTTGCGCAACACATCACGGAGGCGCTGCGGAGGAGCGCCGAGAATGATGCGAAGAAAATCGTGGTTGCTGCCATCGACGGCGCTGTGACGTTGACGGGCACCGTGCGTTCCTGGTCCGAGCGCATCGACGCCGAACACGCTGCCTGGGGCACGACTGGAGTCACGACCGTCGACGATCGCCTGGCGATCGTGACTTGATGAAGATTCGGCGTGAGCGAGCTGGCGGAACACCTCGGGCCAGTTCGCTTTCCGTCGGCTCCTACTGACTTGGAGATTCGAGGAGGACGTCTGCCTCGAGCGCGAGCCGCACGTACTCGGACCGATGCGACAAGCCAATTTTGTCCTCGATCCGCTGCTTGTAGGTATCGACGGTTTTTGCCGTTATCCCGAGCTGCTGGCCAATCTCCGGGCCGTTGTATCCTCGCGCCGTCAACGTGAGAACGCTCTGTTCCCGTTTGCTCAGGCCTTCCAACCGCGACCTCGCGTCCATTCGCCGGGGGCTCGGCGAGCCAGTCGCGTGCGCAAGCTCATTTGCGATCACCGGGCGTATGTACACATCTCCCGAGGCGACCACCCGAATGGCCTCACCGAGATCGCGCTCCGCAGCGGATTTCGAGAGGTAACCGCGCGCACCCGCCTGAAGGAGGGGGAGGAGCTTTTCCTCTTCGGTGTGCATGCTGACAATGAGCACGCGGACATCCGGCAACAGCTGCTGAAGTGATCGCGTTGCAGTGAGCCCATCGCCGTTGGGCATGTCCAAATCCATCACCACAATCTCCGGGCGAAGCCGCGTTGCCATCGCGACCGCTTGCTCCCCGTCGGCGGCTTCGCCGACGACGCAAATTTCGGGGAATGCGCGCAGGACCAGTTTCATGCCCGCGCGCACGAGGTTGTGATCGTCGACCAAAAGCACGCGAATCGGCTCTGCTCTCGCCGGAACGCCGCGCCGCGCATACGGCCGGGCTGCGAGCTCGCGTCCAACCTCCTGGAGCGTACTCCGAGGTGCATCCGCTCCTATGCCGGTAGATGTGCTCTTCGTCGACATGTATTCCACCGATAGCTCGGGTGTCATCCAGACCACTACAATTGCCGCCTTGTACTATGCGACGGGGCGCGAATCCGCGCAGTCAGGAAGGGCGGTAATTGTCGT
>PLMM01000234.1 GCA_003142495.1 Gemmatimonadota bacterium
CAGACGCGCATCTCGGCGACGATCACCGCCTACCACACGCAGTCGCGCTACACCATCGCCGATCTCGGGCAGAGCACGAGCTCGGGCGCCTCGCTGCAGTTCGGATTCCCGGTGCGCGGCTCTCCGTTCACGAGGTTCTTCGTGTCCTACGGGGGTGAAGCCGTGAAGTTCACCGGTGGACTCGCCTCGCGCGACACGACGATCAATCAGCAGTATAACTTTCGTTCGACGCTGGGCTTCACGCTGACGCACGACAATCGAATCGATCTTCCGTTCGCATCGGCGGGCTCGGAACGCACGATCACCGCGCAGCTCAACGGCGGTCCGCTCGGCGGAACGGCGAGCTTCCAGCGCTACACCACCGAGCTGCGCAACTACACGACGCTCGGCACGATCGGCGGCGAGGCCCCCGGATCGCAGCCGATGAAGCTGATTCTCGGTCTCACCGCGCGTGCGGGATTGCTGTTCGGCAACGACGGACCGTTCTTCTACTCCCAGAGCTTTGCGCTCGGCGGCACCCAGTACGGCGAGCAGCTGCGCGGCTACGAGGAGTTCTCGGTCACGCCGCAGGGCTTCGTCAATGCGACGAACAGCAACGCGACGCGGTCGTCGTTCGGCAATGCGTTCTTTTCGTCGACGGTGGAGCTGGGGCTGCGCTTCAATCAGATGCTCTATACCGATGTGTTTTACGACGCGGGCAATGTGTGGAACAAGCCCAGCGAGTTCGATCCGACGCGCCTCTTTCGCGGCGTCGGCTTTGGAGTGGCGATCGTGACGCCACTGGGTCCGTTGGGGCTCGACTACGCCTACGGTCTCGATCGTACCGACCAATTTGGCAACAAGAAGCCCAAGTGGCAGTTACACTTCAAGCTCGGGCAACTCTTCTAATCGGAGCTACCATGCGTTCCTCTGTTCGCGTCGCCACCGCTGTCGTGGCGCTCACAATTTCGATGGCCGGTCTCCTCGCCGCGCAGGGTACAGCGCCGAAGATCGTGTATGTGAACTCGCAGAAGATCATCGCGCAGGCTCCTGGCCGCGCCGATGCGGAAGCGCAGTTCCAGAAGGAGATGAACCAGTACAAGGCGCAGGTCCAGCACATGGGCGACACGCTGCAGTCGCAGATCGCCGACTATCAGAAGAACGAAGCGACGATGACGCCGGCAGCGAAGACGGCGCGCGAGAAGGATCTCGGCGCCAAACGCAATGCGTATCAGCAGCGCGTGCAGGAGCTCGAGCAGACCGCTCAGCAGCGCGAGGCCGAGCTGGTTCGTCCGATCATGGAGCAGATCAACAAGATCATCGAGCAGCTCCGCACCGAGAACGGCTACTCGTTCATTCTCGATGCGGGAAGCCAGGCGGGCGTCGTCGTCGCCGCGGACTCCACGCTCGACGTCACCGACCAGGTGATCAAGCGACTGGTTGCCGCGGGTCCGGTGGCCTCGAAGGCCGCGCCGATGGCGGCGCCGTCGACGACCGCCACCCCGACGCGCTCGACGGGCGCCGCCTCGCCGAAGCCGACCGGCGTCTCGCGCCCCAAGTCCACGCCTAACGGCCGTTGACCCAAACGGCTCGAGCCTCGAGCAGCCTCGGTGGCGTGAGCGATTCTGCTCTCACCGCCGAGGCTGTCGCGCATCTCGTGGGCGGTGCGCTGCGCGGCGACGCAGCTGTCGGCGTCGTGCGCGTCGCGGCGCTCGATCGGGCGGCACCGAACGAGCTGAGCTTCTTCGCCAATCCGCGTTATGACGCGGAGTTCCGGACGTCGCGCGCCGGCGTCGTGCTCGTCTCGCCGGAGCTCGCCGATCACGCTGGTCCCGCGTGCCGCATCGTCGTCGCCAAGCCGCAGGAGGCGATGCTGCTCGTGCTGCCGGCGCTGTATCCGGAGCCGCCGCGCGCAACGGGCATTCATCCCTCGGCGGTGATCGGCACCGGGGCGAAGCTGGGGAAGGATGTCGCGATCGGTGCGCACAGCATCATCGGCGACGGTGTGGTGCTCGGCGATCGCGTGGTGATCGGCCCGTTGTGCGATGTCGGCCGCGGGGTCGCGATCGGCGAGGACTCGCATCTCGTGAGCGGCGTGACGCTCTATCCGGGAACGATCCTCGGTGCGCGCGTGCGCCTGCACGCGGGGGTGCGCGCGGGAAGCGACGGCTTCGGATATGTGCCGACGAAAACCGGCGTGCAGAAGATTCCGCACGTGGGGCGATGCATTCTCGAGGATGATGTCGAGGTGGGCGCGAACTCGACGATCGATCGCGGGAGCATCGCCGATACGGTCATCGGCGCGGGGTCGAAGATCGACAATCTCGTGATGATCGCGCACAACGTTCGCCTCGGGCGCATGTGTCTCATCGCGGCGCAATCGGGGATCGCGGGGTCGACGCGACTCGGCGACGGCTGCATGATCGGCGGACAGGTCGGCGTCACCGGGCATCTCGAGCTCGGCAACAACGTGAAGCTCGGCGCAGGCTCGGGAGTGATGGATGACATTCCCGATGGCCAGATGTGGAGCGGTGCGCCTGCGCGCCCGCAGCGCGAGTGGCTCAAGGCGACCTCGGCGTTCTACAAGCTCGCCGATCGCCTGCGCGAGATCGAGCGCAAGTTGGACGAGAAAAAGTCGTGACCGCGCGCCGTCATTCGATCGGCGGCGCGGTCTCGTTGCAGGGGATCGGGCTGCATCTCGGTCGCGAGTGCACGCTCACCTTTCATCCCGCCGCGCCGGGATCGGGGATCGTCTTTCGCCGCACCGATCTGCCCGGCGCGCCAGCGGTGCTCGCGCGCGCCGAGCACGCGGTGCTCACCGAGCGTCATACGCAGCTTGGTGCGGGGGAGGAGGCGGTGCACACCGTGGAGCACGTGCTCGCCGCGATCGCCGCACTCGAGATCGATGACATTCGCATCGATCTCGACGCGGCGGAGCCGCCGATCCTCGATGGAAGTGCGCGCCCGTTCCACGATGCGCTGGTGAGTGCCGGGATAGTGGATGTCGAGGGAGAGGTGGAGTATCTATCGCTCTGTGCGCCGTTCACTTTGAAGGATGGGAGCTCGACGTACACGGTGTCGCCGTCGCAGACGCTATCGCTCGAGGTGACGATCGACTTTCCGCATCCGCTCATCGGGCGGCAGTCGTGCCGAGTGCCGGTGACGCCGGAATCTTTCGCCTCGGATCTGGCGGCGGCGCGCACCTTCGGCTTCCTTCGTGAGGCCGATGCGCTGCGGGCGAAGGGATTGATTCAGGGCGCGTCGACCGCGAATACCGTCGTGCTCGATGACGACGGCCCGGTCGACACGGAGCTGCGCTGGAGCGACGAGTTCGTGCGACACAAGACGATGGATTTCATTGGCGATCTGGCGCTCGCGGGCAAGCGCGTGCGCGCGCGGATCGTCGCCGATCGACCGAGCCACCGGGGGACGGTGACGCTCGTTCGCGAGATGCTGAAACGTGCCGCAGAGGAGACGCGGATGGCCGGAGCCGAAGACATCATCAAGGCGTTGCCCCATCGTTACCCGTTCCTGCTCGTGGATCGCATCCTCGAGCACGAGCACGGCGTGCGAATAGTGGGGCTCAAGAACGTCACGATCAACGAGCCGTTTTTCCAGGGTCATTTCCCGGGGCATCCGGTGATGCCCGGTGTGCTGATCGTCGAGAGCATGGCGCAGGTGGGCGGGCTCATGATGCTCGCGACCGCGGCCGAAGCGGAGCAGCTGATCATGTACTTCACGTCGCTCGACAACGTGAAGTTCCGGCGGCCGGTGAAGCCGGGCGATCAGCTGCGCATCGAGGTGGACATGGTGCAGCGGCGCGGGCGCATGTGCAAGATTCACGGCGTCGCGCGCGTCGATGGCGAGATCGTGTGCGAGGCGGACATGGGCGCCATGGTCCGCGACCGATGAGCATACGCATCCACCCGACCGCGCTCGTTTCCGCGGATGCGCAGATCGGCGAGGATGTCGAGATCGGCGCCTTCGCGATCATCGGACCAGAGTGCGTCATTGGGGATGGATGCGTGATCGCGCCGCGCGCCACGCTCGAGAAGCTGGCGACGCTTGGCAGGAACGTGAAGGTGGGGAGCGGCTCGATCGTCGGCGGCGATCCGCAGGATCTGAAGTTCCGCGGCGAGCGCACGCATGTCGAGATCGGCGACGGCACGGTGATACGTGAGTTCGTGACTGTGAATCGCGGTACGGCGGACTCGGACAGAACCGTGGTGGGGCGCGAGTGCCTGCTGATGTCGTATGTGCACTTGGCGCACGACTGCCAAGTCGGCGACCACGTGATCATCTCGAACGCGTCGCAGATTGCGGGGCACGTGATGATCGAGGATCGCGTCATTCTCGGCGGACTCGTTGCGGTGCACCAGTTCGTGAAGATCGGTGCGCATGCCTTCGTCGGCGGCGCGTCGAAAGCGACGCAGGACGTGCCGCCGTATCTGAAGGCCGTTGGCAATCCGGTGAAGCTGTACGGCCTCAACACGGTCGGGCTCGCACGCAACGGCTTCGATCCGGCGGTCATCCGCGAGCTCAAGCGCGCGTACAGGCTTTTCTTCGGCTCCGATCTCATCGTGTCGCGGGCGATGGAGCGCGCGCGCGAGGAGCTCAAGCCGTTTCCCGAGGTCGAGCACTTCCTGTCATTCGTGTCGAAGAGTGAGCGCGGGTTGGCGGTATGACCGCGCGTCTCGCCGGGAATCGTCGTGCGTGAGGTGCTGGTCGTCGCCGGTGAGGCTTCCGGCGACCTGCATGCCGCCGCGGTCGTAGCGGCGCTTCGCAAGCTCGCTCCCGCCATCTCGATCGCGGCCGTTGGCGGAGCACGCACGCGCGCCGCGGGCGCCACGCTCATCGAGGACATCACGGCGCACGCGGTGATGGGCTATGCCGGAGTCGTGAAGCAGATCCCGTATCATCTCCGGTTGCTCGGCGAGCTCAAGAAGCGCATGGCGGGTGGCGGCGTGGGGCTCATCATCCTCGTCGACTATCCCGGCTTCAACCTTCGCGTCGCCGCCGCTGCCAAGGCGGCGGACGTGCCGGTGCTCTGGTTCATCACGCCCAAGGTCTGGGCGTGGCGCGCGGGGCGATTGAAGGAGATGCGCCGCACGATCACGCGGGCCGCAGTGATCCTGCCGTTCGAAGAGCCGTACTTGCAGAAGCACGGGATCGCCACGACGTACGTCGGCAATCCGCTGATGGACGGTGCGCGCGATATCCCGTCGCGCGCGGAGGCGCGCGCAACGCTCGGCATCCCGACCGATGCGCCGGTGCTCGCGCTCTTTCCCGGAAGCCGTCGAGGGGAGCTCGTCCAGCACCTCGACGCGTTCACCGAGACCGCGCGTGAGCTGCAGCGACGCATCCCCGCGCTGCGCGTGATCGTGAGTGTCGCGCCCAACATGCCCATCGATCCGGCGCTGGTGCCCTTTCAGCTCGTTCGGG
>PLMM01000340.1 GCA_003142495.1 Gemmatimonadota bacterium
ACTATTGAGCGTCGCCCCCATGAGCGTGCCGCGCGCAACGGTCGTGAAGCGCGGACCTCCGAGCGGCTCGAGAAACGTCCACCAAATGCCCGCCTTGCCCGTGAGTGCCAGAAAATGAAAGCACAACGCGAGCGCGAGCAGCGCGAGCGACGCGTGTTGCATCGTCGCCAGCGCAGCTGTCCACGGGATGCGGCGCACGTAGGCCAGCAGCCCGGCGATCAATAGCGTGATCAGCGCCCACCGGACGCTTCGCACGAGAGTGGATCTCATCGCATATTCTCCGAATGCGCCTTCCACCAACGGAAGGCCTCGGGCAAGCCGACCTCGGGCCGGATTGTAGGCGACCACTTCAGCTCCTCTCGAGCGCGCGCGTCGGCAAATGGATTGTCGTGCGTCAGCATCTCGAGTGTGCCACCGGCATGCGCCGCGAGGTCGCGTCGACCCACGAGTGTCAGCCCGATCGTGAGCGCGCTGAAGAGGCGCCGCGATGCGCCGAGGGAGAGAGAAGGCGCGAGAACACGCCGGCCAAGTCCGACGGATGCAAAGCGAACGAGATCCGCCACCGTGAGAGGGAAGTCGCTCGTGAGGTTGTACACGCGGCCATCCGCATCGTCTGTGAGCGCCGCGCGAATGGCGCCCTCGGCGACCGCGTTTGCGTGCACGGCGGGGAGCGTCGTTCCGCCTCCGCCGCACAAGGGGAAGATGCCGCGATTCATCACGGCCCCCACGCGCGGAATGAATTGGCGATCCCGCTCACCGTACATCACTGGTGGTCGCACGATCGCGCCCCAAAGGCGTCCAGCGTTCCGGGCGGCCAATACGATGTGCTCCGCTTCCTGCTTGGAACGACCGTACGCGTCGGCGTCGGGTAATTGCGGAAGCGCGGCACTCTCGTCCATCGGTGCCAGTCTGTATCGCGAGTCTCCGTACACCGCCGTGCTGCTGACGTAGACGAGGCGCGCGCGCGAACGCACACACGCCTCGATCACATTGCTGGTGCCTCGCACGTTGGCGGCGCGAAAGGTCTCCCACATGGACTCGGGACCAATCGCCGCTGCCGCGTGAAAGACGGCGTCGCATCCGGCCGCAGCCGACTCCAGCGCGTGCGCATCCGCGAGCTCGCCCTCGATCAAGTCCACATTGGATCGTCGCAGCCAATTCGCTTTATCCGGGCGGCGCACAAGTGCACGCACCGCGCAACCGCTCTCGACGAGCTGCTCCACGAGATGCGATCCAAGCATTCCGGTGGCGCCGGTCACGAGCGCGCGGCGCATCATGGAAGGGCGTAGGCAATGAGGTAGTCACCGAGCGTGGTGTGCATCAGATGATGACCGCCGACTGCGAGGACGATGAACTGCCGTCCATCCGGTCGCACGCGGTAGGTCATTGGTGTCGCCTGCGCGGAAGCCGGGAGCGCCGTCTCCCAGACCACCTTTCCGTTCTCGGTGTCGAACGCGCGCAGTTGGCGATCCATCGTGGCGGCGATGAACACCAGCCCTCCGGCAGTGACGAGCGGTCCGCCGAGCGATGGAGACCCCCAGCTCCGGGGCAGAGGCAGGTGAGCAACGTCGCTCATTGTTCCGAGTGGTACGTCCCAGCGAACGTGCCCATCGTCGAGATCGACGGCGACCAGGGTGCCCCAGGGTGGCGCGTTGCATGGCAGTCCCAGCGGTGAACGAAGAAGCTCGCGGCGGCTGCCGTACGGCGCGCCCTCCGCTCGCGCGACCGCCGCATCGCCGCCGGCCCGGCGCGAGTCCTCGGCGATGGAGTCCGGTGCGAGCAACGTGACTACCGTTGCCACGCGAATCGTGTTCATGATCGCCACACCGCGAGGCCGATCCACACCGACGCCACCCCAATTGACACCGCCGAGAAAGCCGGGAAACTCGATCGTTCCTCGGAGACTTGGAGGCGTAAACATTCCGTCCGAGCGCAGCGAGCGAATGCGGCGCTCGCACCACTCGCGATCGAACCGCGTCAATCCCCACGCGTCGCTGCTGCGCAACCCCTGCGGGACCACCGGTGAAATTGTCGAAAACGGCTGCGTGAGCGCCGCATCTTCGCCGGCGACATCACTCCGCGGTACCGCGCGCTCCTGTGTCGGGAACACGGGCACGCCCGTGTCGCGATCGAGCACGAAGACGTCGCCGGTTTTGGACGCTTGTACCACGACGGCTGTCGCGCGACCGTTGTGCATCACGGTCGTCAGTGCCGGCTGCGCGGCAGCATCGTAGTCCCACAGGTCGTGATGCACGAGCTGAAAGCTCCAGACGAGTTGCCCGGTCGCTCCACGCAGCGCTACGACCGAATTGGCATTCGCGTTCGAGCCTGGGCGCAGGCCGCCAAAATGGTCGGGACTCGGGCTACCTGTGGGAATGAAGACGAGATCGCGCTCGGCGTCGACGGCAAAGAGTCCCCACGCATTGGCGGCCCCTGAGCGGAAGAGCGGCGTTGCCTTAGTAGCGAATGCGCTGCTGGCTGGCTCGTCCCGCAAGGGTTCCCACGTCCACCGCATCGCACCGGTGCGCGCATCGAATGCGCGCACCGCGCCACTCGGCGCCTCTGCGTGAAGATTGTCGAAGATGGATGAGCCGACGATGACCAGTCCATCGACCACTACTGCAGGAGAGGTGACGTGATACTCGTGCGCCAGTCGATCCGCCCCGCGCACTCCGTCGCGAAGATTGACGGTGCCCGCGCGACCGAAGTCGGCACATGGAGCGCCGCTGCGTCCATCCAGTGCGATGAGGCGGGCATCGAAGGTTGCGAGGAAGAGGCGCGTGCGGCACGGCGTCGATTCGGAGCGCGACGAATCCACCCACGCGACCAGACCACGCGTGGTTACTTCGTCATGCGCGAGCGATACACGATCGATATGCGCATCGTACGTCCAGCGTGGCGTTCCGAGCTCGGGGTCGAGCGCGACCACGCGCGCGGATGGCGTGGCCAGGTACAGCGTGCCATCGAGCATCAGAGGCGTCGATTCAAAGGCGGTAGCCGGGCCGCCATCGCCGCCCTCGCCATCCGACACATCGCCGGTTCGGAATATCCACGCGACGCGCAGCGAGTCGACGTTGGAGCGGGAGATCTCGTCGAGCGCAGAATAGTGAGTGCCGCCTGCGGAACCGTTTGCCGTCCAGTCCACTCGCGGTGCGACGGTGTTGTGGCGCCGCGAGAGCGCCGGTGCGGCGACACCGCGCAATGCGACTGCAGATACGGATGCCTTCGCGGCGGTCGAGTACTGTGTCCATCCCGCCGCGATGAGCACGACGAACAGGGAGATGGTGAGTGCCACGCACAGAAACCGACGAGAGCCGCGATGCTGCATCGAGTGTTGCATGACCACACCTCACGAGCACGGGACCAGTGGCTGCTTGCGATCTGGTCGCAGAATGCTCGATGCCGATCGGCTTCCACATACGCGCATCGGCGCATGCGTCGAACTACGGCGACGTAGTGTCGTGGCGAGATGACGTAGTGGCAGCGAGGGGTTGGCGTAGAGCGCCGATTGCGCGTAGCCGCACCGGACTGCGATCGAGTCGGAGCAGTTCGCCCCACGAGCGGCGTAGTCGCCTACGTCGCGTCGCGGGTTCAGCTACGTCGTTGCGCGTATGGAGCGCGTGAGTCGCCTTGCCGAAGCTGAGTGTGCGCGGCTGCAAAGCGTAGCGCGCGCTTTCTCTCTCAGGAGATGCAAATGCGAACACTCATACGGTGCCTGGCGGCGTTGCTGGTCTGCGCGCCATCCTCCATCGCTCTCGGGCAGAGCGACGGGAGTTCCACCGGCTATCTGGCACTCGTCACGACTCCAACGGCGGCTCTGTCGCCCGTTGCCAAGCAGTGGATGCTCCCCGATCCGGCGCAGGGTTTCGGCATCGAAACGCAGTGGGGACATGTGTCTGGCAACGGAGGAAGCATCAATACCTTTACCAGCGGCATTAACCTGCCACTCGCCGCCGGGCGCGCTGATGTCGGCTTCTCGGCGGGCACCCTGCGAGTGTCGTGTGACGCAGGCGACTGCGGCGACTATTTCGTCGCGTCAAGCGTCATCGAGGGGCGCGTACTCCAATCGCAGATGGGCGGGGCTTCGTTCGCGCTTGGGTTGAGCGGCCGGCTCGGATTCGCCAAACCGAGCGACGCAACCGTCTGGTCTGCGGCTGCGAACGTTCCACTCTCACTCGCAGTGAATACCCAAACTGAATTTCAGTTCGTGACCTTTGTCGCGCCTGGATTTGGCTGGGGGCACATCAGCGAAGGAAGTGGCTCTCAATCGGGAACTCGATTCATGCTCGGTGGTGGCGTCGGGGTCATCAGCTCGACCTCTGGCGTGGGACTCACCATCGGCGTTCAAAAAGTGTTCATCAGCGGAGGCAAATTGGTGGTCGGTGCCGGCCTGACCTGGACGAGGCGCTAGTCGCGAATGCCGGCTCCTATTCGCGGACCGCCGCTGCGCATCCCATTCAGATGTCGGGCACTCCCGCTACTCGGCGCCGAGTGTGCTCGCCGGATCCACTCGTCCGGCGCGCCTCGCCGGCAGATAGCTCGCCGCCATCGCAACCGCGCCGGTGATCACGAGCGCGAGCGCGAACGTGACGGGATCGCTCGTCGTCACGCCGTACAGCATCCCGCGCATCAGCCGCGTGAGCAGCAGCGCGACGACGGCCCCGATCGCGAGCCCCGCGGCTGTCTGCCTCAGCCCGTCGAGCAGCGAGATGCGCACGAGCGCGCGCGGTGATGCGCCGAGCGCGGCACGCACGCCGAACTCCTGCCTCCGCGCGGCGACGAGTTGCGCCACCACTCCATAGATCCCGACCACCGCGAGCACGAGTGCCAACAGGCCGAACGCGCCGAGGAGGAGCATGGAGAAGCGCTGTCGCGCGATCGAGCTGCGGACGATGTCGTCCATCGTCCGCACGTGCGCAACAGGCATCTGTGGATCGAGCGCGCGAATCTGCGCGCGCACGGCGCCTGCGAGCGCGAGCGGACTCCCGGTGGTGCGCACGGCGAGACTCATCGTGCGCGGCGTGAATCTCCCCACCTGCTCGTACTGCGAGTGCACGGCGTAGAACATCGGAGGTGGCGCGGCCGTGAGCTCGTTGTGCTCGACATCGCGCACCACACCGACCACCGTCACCCACGGCGTGCTGTCGCTCATGAGCTGTATGCGCCCGCCGAGCGGGTCGCGCCCCGCGAAGTACTTGTTCGCGAACTTCTGACTGATCACGAACACGGGCGGCGTGCCGGTCTGATCGCGCTCATCGAACCATCTGCCGGCGACCAGATGCAGCCCAAGGGTCTCGAAGTAGCCGGGCGTCACGATCTGCCAATCGCCCGGCGTGTCCTCGTTCGGTTGCGGCGTGTACCCCTCGACGCGCACCCCCCAGTTTCCCATCTGCGCCGCGAGCGGAAGCAGGCGCGCCGCCGCTACGTGCTGCACGCCGGGGAGCCGCTCCACGCGATGTCGTAGCTCCTCGAAGAATCCCGACACGTGCGCGCCGTCCGCATAGCGCGACGTCGGCACCGAGAGCTCCATGGTGAGCACACCCTCGCTGCGAAAGCCTGGATCGATCGCCATGATCCCCTGTACGGTGCGGATCATCAGCCCGCCCCCGACGATCAGCACCACCGAGAGGGCGATCTCGCCGATCACCATCAGCTGCCGCGCGCGCAGCCGTGCGCGCCCCGTGGTCGCGCCGCGCCCGCCATCCTTGAGCGTCTCACTCGCGCTTATCCGAGTCGCGGCAAGCGCCGGCGCCAGCGCGAAGAGCAGCACCGTGCCGACCGTCGTCGCCAGCGCGAACGCGAGCACGCCGCCGTTCAGCGATACACCCGCGACCAACCCGAGCGACGGCGGCGCCCACGCGCGTGTGGCCACGACGCCGAGCCACGCGAGAAACATCCCCAGCGATCCACCGACCAGTGCGATCACGATCCCCTCGGTGAGAAACTGCCGCGCCAGCCTCGGCTTCGCCGCGCCAAGCGCCGCGCGCAACGCCGTCTCGCGACGACGTCGCTCGCCGCGCACGAAGAGCAGCCCGGCCACGTTCGCGCACGCGATCACCAGCACGAGCGCCACCGCGCCGAGCAGCAGAAGCAGCGCCGGCTTCAGCGATCCGCTGATCTGATCGCGCAGCGTCACGGCCGTCATTCGGAAGCGCGTTGGACCCTTGTACACGCCCTCTTCGATCAGCCGATCAGCGACACGCACGAGCTCGCGGTTTGCCTGCGCCACGGTGACACCCGGCGCGAGATGCGCAACGGAGTACAGCCCGTGACTTCCCCCACCGGGTGCGACCGCCGGCCCCGGAAGCGCGCCGTAGTCGCTGTCCGTCGCTGCGAGCGGCGTAAGCAACTCCGTCGCGCCCTTCTCATCGTAGTCGAGTGGCATGCGGAAGCTCGCGGGCATCACGCCAATGACGACGTTCGACTTGCCGGCGACCTCGATGCGCTTGCCGATCACCAGTGGGTCGCCCGCGAAGTGACGCTGCCAGAACGAGTAGCCGAGAATCGCGACATCGTTCGCGCCGGGCACGTCTTCCTCGGGGAGAAAGTCGCGGCCGAGCATCGGAGCGACGCCGAGCGTGTGCAGCGTTTGCTGGGAGATCTGCGCGGCGTGCACGCGCTCGGGCTCACCGGCACCGATGATGCTTCTCGTCTCGATGTCGTAGACGCCGACCGCGTCGAACACGTGCGGCTCGTAGGTGAGCAGCTCGTACTCGTCGTACGACATCCACGAGCCCTGATCCTCGAACGCGCCGGTCCACACCACCACCGTGTGCGCGGCGTCGCCGAAGGGGAGCGGCTCGAGCAGCGCTGCGTGGACGACGCTGAACAGCGCCGTGGTCGCGCCGATGCCGAGCGCGAGCGTGAGCACCGCTGCGCTCGCGAATCCGGGTGCCCTGCGGAGCGTACGCACGGCGTAGCGCGCGTCGCTCGCGAGATCCTCGAGCCAGCGCGTGCCGCGCGCGTCGCGCCCCTCCTCCTTGAAGCGCTCGGTGCCGCCGAACGCCAGCCGCGCCTGATGCATGGCGGCGCTGGCGGAGAGGCCGCGTGTGCGCGCGAGCTCCTCCGCCTCGAGCTCCACGTGGAGGCGCATCTCTTCCGCCATGTCGCGCTCGAGCGCCGGCGCACGAAAGAGCGCCATCGTGCGGCGCTGCCAGCGCGCGACGAAGCCCGCGCCGACTATCTCCCGCGCGCGGTCACGTGGCATGGAGAATGTGCTCGACCGCCGTCGTGAACAGCCGCCAGTTCGCCTTCTCCTCGGCGAATCGCTTTTTCCCCGCGGCGGAGAGCGTGTAGAACTTCGCGCGCCGCCCCTCGGGCGAGATCCCCCAGCTGCTGCGCACGAGCCCCTGATCCTCGAGACGGTAGAGGGCCGGGTAGAGCGAGCCCTGATTCACCTGCAACACGTCGTACGAGAGCTCGCGGATTCGCTTCGAGATCCCCCAACCGTGCAGCGGCGCGGGGAGGATGGCCTTGAGGATCAGGAGATCGAGCGTTCCTTGCAGCAGATCAGCGCGGTCGGGCATGTTCGTCTCGCGTGAGGGTTGATACCTAGACACTCGACAACGAGAAAAGGTTTGTTGTCGGATATCGAGGTATTAACCCTATTCGAACCCTTACCCCTTCGCCTGCCCCGTCAGGTAGTCGGCGGACGGCCTCGTAGCCGTGAGACGTAAGTCACGGTGCGAAGTCGTAGTGAATGTCGGTCGGAGTCGCGCGAAAATACGGAACCGGTCCGGATGGCGGATTCCATTCGACCCGGCCCGTTGTCGGAACCATCATGCCATCCCGCCGCGCATAGTCGCCCACGTGCACCGTCCACAGCGTCGGCACGAACGCTCCGTTCATCGCGCGTGGCCTGATCGCCGAGAGACGAACGATCTCGCCGGACGACCCGAAGTGCGCAACCATGGAGATCGTCGTCATGCCGTCGGACATCATCGCCGTCGCAGAGTCGTCATCGATGGCGTGCCACGACACTCCCGACGCCGGCAGGAGCGCCGACGGCAACCAGACGCACTCGGCGAGATAGCGCTGTAACTCACCCTCGGCCATTTGAACCGTACCGCGTTCATGAGCGACACGAATGAAACGCAGTATCGTTGCCGACAGGGAGCCTTCGCCGTTCTCGTACGCATCTCGTACTCGTATGGGAATGAACGGCGCCAGCCGGACAATCGCATTCCACACGAATCCGGGCGGAGAGATCGTATAGCTCTGCGTCGCGGTAAAGGCGCTCCAACGCCCCGGCCGCATACTGAACTCTCCTTTCCATTTGATGAGCGCGCCACGTATCATCGATTGTCCCGGTAGCATGGCGTATTCGAAATACCGAATCACGGGGGCGGGGAGCGACTCGATGTGGGATCGCTGATAGTTGCTGCGACCAATCGGATTCGAGGAAATGCGCGCTCACCAAGAGGGGGATCATCGCAATGTACACCCGAGCGAAGGCGTGGCACGCGCTGACATTTCTGCTCATCGCCGTCGCGGTATCGACTCAGCTCGCGCTCGTCGTTCTCGGGCCCGGCGCGCACGTCGATCCCGGTGGTAGAATCGCAGGCGCGGCCGAGCGTGCGCTGCGCTTCTTCAGCTACTTCACGATTCAGAGCAATCTGCTCGCGGCCGGTACGGCGCTCACGCTCATCGCGCGCCCCGATCGCGATGGCCGCACGTGGCGCGTGCTGCGCGTTGCGGCCGTCGTCGGAATGACCGTGACGTTCGTAGTCTACATGATCGTGCTCCGCCCCATCGTGCATCTCCAGGGGATCGCCAAGCTCACCGACATCGCCTTCCACTACGTGGCGCCGCCGTTGACCGTGATCGGCTGGCTTCTCTTCGGGCCGTGGCCGCGCATCGACAGCGCGAGCCTGCTGCGCCATCTCGCGTGGCCATTCGGATATCTCGCCTACGTGCTCGTGCTCGGCGCGATCACCGGCTGGTATCCCTATCCGTTCATCGACGTCGACAAGCTCGGATACTCGCGTACGGTCCTGAACGCGCTGGCGCTCACGGTGCTCCTGCTGGTCTTCGGCGCCATCTACCGCGTGCTCGATACATGGAGCGGAGGCGCGAAGGCGCAGCCACTCGCCTGATCGAGCGGCTGCGCACCTCGCTTCCTCACGGCTGAAGCTTTTTCGTCATGAGTATCTCGGTCGGCTTTCCCGGGCCGGTAACGATCATGATCGAGCGCGAATCGGTGGTCTGGTTCGGTGGATTGAAAATCGCGACGGAATTCTTCCGACCGTTCGCCGCCGCCGTGACCGCGGCTGTGTCGACGGGTCCGCCGCTCATCGCCCCCGAGATCATGTTCTTGATCGCATCGGGTGACAGCGCTTTGCCCATCGCATCCAGATCGCCGATCACCGAGTTGTGCCAACCCGCCGGCACCTGACCCTTGTACCAGTCCACCGTCTTGTCGAACGAATCGCTGGTGACGATTGCAGCAATCGTCGACTTCTTGTGTTGCACGGTGTCGGTGCTCAATCCACTCGCGACTTGCGTTACCCCATTCGCGTAGCGCGGAAGCCCGGTCGAGTCGTACGTGAAGTCGTGGGCGGACAACAAATTGGCGGGCGGCGGTCCGGGTGGCATGGAGTCGAGAGCCGACTTGCCAGTGCTCATCTTCCCCTCGGCAGACTTCATGACGAGACTGCCCGCGATGTCCTTTCCTGAGCCGTTAACCGGCGGTTGGTCGGTAGCCGTTCCCGGTGTCCCGCCATCCGGTGACTTGCCCGAGGGAAGATCCGCATCACCGCTGCCGTCGCCTGATGATCGTCCGTCACCTCGAGCGTTTCCGGTAGCATTGCCACCGCCGTCAGGATCTCCCGGTTTGCCTGATCCCTGTCCGAGCTTGGTAGGACTTCCCTTCGATCCTGGAGCTCCGCCGCCTCCCCCCCCTCCGCCGCCTCCTCCACCACCCCCGCCGCCACCGCCCAGCTGGGGGCACTTATGGAGGAACCAGGCGAGCAGGAAGCCCATGATGAAAGCGAGCAGCACCGCGAGCAGCTTTCGCTTCCACTGCTCTTCGTGCGCGGGCGCGAACGGCGCCGTGCTCCCCGCGGATGTGCCGCTCACTTCACACCCGCCGGCGCGTGCACGTTCGCGTAGTCGTAGTTCGCGACCATGTGGCTCTTGCCGAGCGCGCCGCCAACGTCGATGCGAATCTCCGTGCGGAGCACGAGGTTGCGGCTCTTCGAGATCCACGCGTTCGAGTCGCTGTCACCATCCTCGGACTCAGAATGGACGGCCCACACCGACGCACCTTCGCCATTCACGCTCTCATCGCGCAGATGCGTGCATGTCGTCTTCGCGGTCTCGAGGTTCTTCATGGCATCCTTTCGCATCTCCACGATGTCGACCGGACTCTTGATCCACTTTCCGTTCACCATCACGTACACAGTGTTGTTGATGAATACCTCCTCCGACACGGTCGGCTTGCCGCCGTGGAGCCGCGCGTCGGTGCCGGCCGTGTCGACCATGTACAGGTGGAACGGAGCGACGAACATCTTGGACATTGCGCCATATGGTTGCGCGCACTGCGGGCTCAGGGCGGTCTGAGCTCCGAGCGGCGCCGTCGCGCCGAGCGCGAGTGCCGCGGCCAGCGCCGCAACGCGAACGCCGCCAAGTCGGGTGCATATGAATACGTTCATGGTCGCATCTCTCGAATGGGGATGAGTGCGGCGCCGGCACTGCTCGCGTTCCCGGCGTCATTCGCGACCACGATGAGGGCGTAGCGTTATCCGTTCGTTATGCGAGGCGATAACAGCTGGGTAACGACGTCGGGGCGCGCAGCGGGCACTCAACCGGCGAATCGACGCTCGCCCTCGTGGCGCTCGGGCCGACTAGCGCCGCTGCGCCAACCTCGCGATCCCCGCGTGCGAACCGTCCGCGGAGGCGGAGTGCCTGAGCTTCACGCTCTGCGCTGCGGCGACGGCGGCCCGTGCGCGGAACGGCTCGTCGGCATACTGCCAGTTCTTGGCGACCACGTCATAGTGCGCAATCGCGCTGTCGGCCGTCCCCATCGCTTCGAAGGTGCGCGCCAGCAGCTCGTGCAGTTCCGTGCGCGTGACATAGAAATTCGACGCCTCGATCGGCCCGCGCAGCGCGGCCTGCAGCAGCACCGCCGCCTCGGGCGCGCGCCCCTCGCCGATCAACGCGCGTGCGAGCTCGAGGTTCGCACGCGTGTAGCCGTCGGTGGCCGACCAGATCGAATGCTGAAATTCGCGGAACGCCTGCACGCGATCGCCGCGCGCGTTCCACAGCAGCCCGCGCAGATAGTGCGGCAGTTTCCAGTCGCGCCCGTACGCGCTCAGGCGCGCGCTCCCCTCCACTTCATCGGCGAGCTGCGCGAGTCGCACCGTGTCGCCCGCGCTCGCCCACGCGGTTCCCGCATGCGTGAGGAACCAGCTGCGATGCCGCGCCACCGAGCCCGGCTCGATCGGCGACGGCACCGGCGGAAGCGCGGCGAGCGACTCGAACATGTTCGCCGCATCGCGAAAGCGTCGCTGTTCGAACGCGATCTGCGCCTCGGCGATGCGCGCAGTCTGCGGCGGCGGCGACGCGAGCGTCGCGAAGCGATGCGCCACCGCGAGCGCATCGGTGAGCCTCCCCTGATTGCGGCGCACGATCACCATCCACCACATCGCCGTCTCTTCCGCGCCCGCGCTTCCGTAGTGCATGCGCTGCGCGAGCAGGTGAGCCGCCTCGGTGAGCTCGTCCGCGTGCACTGCGATGATCGCCGCGGCAACGTCCGCATCGGTCTTCGGATCCAGCGCGACCAGCTCGCGCTCGGCATCGTCCGCATCGCTCTCCCGTCCCTCGCGCGCGACGACATCTCTGAGCGCGCTCCACGCCGCGATCGACTGCGGCTTGCGCTTGCTCCACGCCCGCGCGACCACCTCGGCTGCGGGAAGGGAGTCGGCGAGCAGATAGGCGCTCACGAGCTGAGCGGACGCGATGCACGACGCGCAGAAGGGCGGCGCGCCGTCCGCACTCGAGGTGTCCTCGTTGATCACGCGACGCAGATGCGGCACGGCACCGAGGAAGTCACCCGCGCCGGCGAGAACTCCCGCGAGTGCGATGTGTCCCTCCGGCTCGCCGGGATATTGGGTGGCGAGCGATTCCGCGATCGCCATGCGATCGGGATCGTCGACCATCATCGCCCACTCCGTCTTGATGATGAGGCGCTCGCGCCCGCGCGCGCCAGCACCGAGGCGCATGGCGCGCGACATCATCTTCGATGCATCCGCGGCGTCGTTGCCGTCGCAGATGGCCACGTAGTACGCAGCCATTGCAAAGGTCGTGTCCGCGTTCAGCGCATCGACGAAGAGCGAGCGGGCGAGCTGCGCATCGCCCTTGTCGTAGAGCGCGCGCAACCCTTCATCAAAGAAGCCGCTCGCAACGGGCGATGACGCAGCGCCATGCGGTCGCGCGGGAGAGTCGGCCGGCACCGGCGCGGAGAGTCGCGAGTGTGCCTGCCCCGAACGAATGGCGTAAGTCACGAAGCCAACGGCGAGTACCCCGGCGACGGCGGCCATCATCCAGCGCTGCGTGCGTGGCTTCGCCGTCGCCACGAGAATCGCGGGCGCCGAGGGAATACTCTCGCGCGGCCGGATGACTTCGCTCCGAGCTTCCGCGGCGGCTGCGGGTGCGCTGTGCTCTTCGATCACCGGTGTCGCCGACACCGTGTCGCGCGCGCGGATGCTCGCGACGAGCGCGCGCGACTCCGCCGACGGCTCCGCCTCGAACTCCGCCTGCGCACGCTGCGCGAGCTGCTCGTACACGCGGAGCGCGCCCGTGCGATCGCCCTGCCGATCGAGCAGCGTCATCAGCCGTCGCTGCGCGCGCTCGTCGTCAGGCGCGCGCGCGGCCGCCCAGCGCGCCCACTCCGCAGCCTGCGCGCCGCGCCCCGCGGCCGCGCTCTGATCGCTCAGCGACCACGCCGCCGTCGTGGCGCGCTGCCGCAGCCGCACGCGCTCCTTCTCGAGCCACTCCTCGAAGTCGCTCGAGGCATCCGAAATGAAGAAGCCCTCGAGCAGATCTCCCCGGTACAGCTCGAGCGCCTCGGCCAGCGCTCCGCGCGCGAGCGCGTCGTCGAAGGCGCGCACATCGCACCAGAGCGCATCGCTCGCGAGACCGATGTCCTCGCCGCCGCGCGTCTGCACGACGTCGGCGCCGAGCGTGCTGCGGAGGAAGTGCACGGCCTGGCGCAGCGCCCGGCGCGCGCGCTCCTGGTCCATTTCGGGCCAGAAGAGCGAGAGCATCGTGTCGCGCCGATGGAAGCCGGCCGGCGTCGCGATCGCGAGGTAGGCGAGCAGCGCGAGACGCTTCGGCTGGGCAAGGGCGAGCCGAAGCTCGTTCCCCTGCTCATCGCGAAGATCGACGGCGCCGAGAGTGCGAAAGTGAATCACGCGGCCACTGGCACGAGGGCGGTCACTGGAGGCAGAGGAGTCGTACGGCGCTCACTGCGCGCGACTGTCGAAGGCTTGCGTGCCCATATGATAGTATGAGACCGCGGCTCGCGACGGCAAGATGACGGCGGGCTCCTGACGGAAGTCGTACGTGCGGAGCGGCGGTGGGTGCGGCTTCGCCGCCTCCACCGCGATTCCGGCGCTAGCTGCCGATCCTCGCCCGCAGCGCCGCTGCCTCGTGCGCGAGAGGATGTCCGGCGCCCGCACCACCCCGCAGCGCCACCAACGCGCGATCGAGTGCGACACGCCCGCTCGCGCTATCTCCTTTCGCCACGAAGGCGCGCGCCTCGGCCAAACGCGCCTCACCAACGTACGCGCTGCGCACATCCGCGAGCGAATCGAGCGTGGCGATCGTGCGTGCATCGCCGGCCAGTCGAAGCGCACTGTCCGGCTCGCCCGCAGCGAGTGCGGACTCCGACGCCAGTATCAGCGCGGCGCGAAAAGTCGTCTTGCGCGCGCCGTCGTAGTACTTCCGCGCACGAAGCGCATCGCTGACCTGGCCGAACGCTGCTGCCGCGTCGTTGGACAGCAGCGCAAGACGTGCGTCGAGGATCCTCTCGTCTACGATGTGGTCATCGGTGCTCCCCAACTTCGTATTCGAGGACAACGGGCGAAAACGCTCGATCGTGTGCTTCGCGCCGGTGACGTCGCCGCGCTGCAGCTGCGCCTGGGCAA
>PLMM01000337.1 GCA_003142495.1 Gemmatimonadota bacterium
CACCGAGAATTCCCTCGAAAGTCTCGGTCGTGCTCACGGGGTTCAATAGAAAAACGGCCTCGAATCCAGCGAAGACGCCGAGCGTGGAAGGATCGAGGAGATCGCCGATCACACCGCTCACGCCCGCCGGAAGCTTGCTCACGTGCTCGGCCGAACGCGTGAGCACGGACACCGACACGTTGCGCGCCTTCAGCTGTCGTACGACTTCGGATCCGACGTTGCCGGTTCCGCCCACCACGAGAATCTTCATCGTGTCCTCGAATGCGTGTAGTTGTGTGATTGCTTCTTCGATTTACTTCCGCCGGCCAGCCACGTAAAGCCCAACGCCCACGGCGATCATCGCCGCGGTGAGGCCGACGATCTTGATCACGGCGAGCGGCTTGTTCGGCTCGTCGTCCGCGGGAAGCATCGCGAGGCCGATCGAGATCGTCGTCGTGGTGAATCCGACAGCGGCGAGCGCGATCGCGACCGGTGTGCCGCCGGGCACGCGAATCACTTCCGGCCCCGCCGGCTCGCTCTGCAGTTTGATCATGGCGGCGAACATGAGCAAATATGGAATGAAGAAGGCGATCACCGACATGCTGACGAGCACGTTGTACGCGCCAACCACCGACGTTCCGGCCTGTCCGGCGAAGATGAACACCGCCGCGATCACCGCCTGCACGAGCAGCGAGATGTAGGGCGTTCCCCACTTCGGATGGATCTTCGCGAAGGCGGGCGGGAGCCGCTTGTCGATGCCGATGACGAACGGCAGACGTCCCGCCGCGGCAAACCACGCGCCCGCCTGCCCCAAACAGCCGACGGTGATCAGGAGCGCGATCCCCGTCGCGATCCATGGTATGCCGAGCTTCGTGGCGACGAGAGTGATCGCGTGTATGATCCCCTGCATGTTCTGGATTTCCTGCGGTGGCAGCGCGAGCATCATTGCGACCGTCGAGGCGATGTAGAGGATCGTGACCAACACGCCGGCGATCAGGAGCGCGCGCGGGATGTTTCGTCGCGCATCCTCGATCTCGTCGCCGAGCATCGACGCGCTCTCGAGACCGCTCAGCGAGAAGGCGATCGTCGACCAGAAGATGATGTCCCTGAGGTGCGTGCTCGGAATGAACGAGTGCAACGTGAACGGCGTCGCCGAGCCGTAGAGATGAGCCGCGGCGATCCCCATTCCGACGAGGACGATTCCCGGCACCCACAGCCCGACGGCGCCGAGATTGTGCAGCCACTTCCCGACGTTGAGCCCGACCACATTCAGCCCGACCGCGATCGCGAGCGCGAGCATCGAGAAGATGATGAAATACGGCTGACTGTTCTGCAGCGCGTCGAAGCGGTGGCCGAAGATGAAGAGCGCGTTCGCGGCCGTGAAATAGAAGAGGCTCGGGAAGTACGGGAGATTCGACGACCAGTACAGGTAGCCGGACAGATATCCTGGAAACTCGCCGAACGCCCGCCGCGTCCACGCGTACAACCCTCCTTCGTCGGGATGTCGCGACGACAATTCGAGCACCGTGAACATGAGCGGCACGTAGAACGCGAGCGCGCCCATGATCCAGATGACGACGGAGCTTGGCCCCGCAGCCGCCGCCTGCGCGATCCAGCGCAGGCTGAAGCCCGTGACGAGATAGAAGAGGATGAGGTCGCGAAAGCCCATCGCGCGCTTGAGATGCGCGACCGGCACTTCCTTCGCTATCCCCACTTCGGGCACCGTCACTGCATGTAGTTCTTCGGAGGGTTCTTCATCTTGAGAATCGGGCGATCGAGCGCGAATGGCGTGAGATCGATCGTCGATTTTCCATCCAGCGCGAGCTCGGACAACAGCCGCCCGATCTGCGACGCGAACTTGAACGCGTGCCCCGCGCCGATCGCGACGACGACGTTCTCGTGTCCGGGCACCGTGTCGATCACGAAGTCCCGATCCGGCGTCAGCGTGTAGAGGCACGTCTTCGTGTAGATGATCGGCCCCACCGCGCCAGGGATGTAGCGCGAGAGAAATTCCTCCACGCCTCGCAGATTCACCGGCTCGACCTCGAAGTCGCGTGTGTCCGCCGTGGTCGGCAAGCCGCCCGCGTCCTGCGCCGCCTTGGGCCCCGCCTCACCGAACGTCGGGAAGCCGTAGAAGCATGGATCGTCCATCCAGATCCACACCGGGAATCTGTCCGGCGCAAAATCCTCTGGGCGCTTCGCCGCGAAGTACGTCACCTGCTCGCGCGTGACCTCGAGCGGGAGTTCCACACCCAAATAGCCGAGCGCGCGATTCGACCACGGACCGGCCGCGATCACGAGCTTCCTGCACGTGAACGCTCCGCTCGGCGTCTCGACGGTCACCTCGTTGCCACTCGTCGTGATGTTCGTGACCGGCGTGTTGTCGATCAACGTCGCGCCGTTCGCGCGCGCCATCTTCTGGTGCGCGGCGTTCGCGCGCGCGGCCATTGCGATCCCGCTGTCCTCCTGGAAGAGTCCCTCGATGTCATCGCTCAACGTGAACTGCGGCCACCGTTGCATAATTTCATCGGCGTCGAGATCCTCATACTCCACGTTGCAGGCGCTCATCGCGCTGCGATACGCATCGAGCGGAATCTTCGTGTCGTTCCTGGCGAAGTCGAGCCCGCCTGTCTTGAGCACCACCTGATCGCCACTCTCGCGCTCGAGCGTGCTCCACGCATCGTAGGCGAGCTTCGCGAGCTCGACGTACGCCACGTTGTGATACGAGAGCCTGATGATGCGCGAGTGGTCCTGCGACTCACCTCGCACGTGTCCGATCTCGAACTGCTCTAGCCCAAGCACCTCTGCGCCCGCCTTGCGCGAGAGCCAATACACCGCGCCGCTGCCGAGACCGCCGAGCCCGAGCACGATGTATTCGTAGTCCCGCTTCACAGATTCGTCCCGTTCAATCGCTCGCCGACGTAGCGTCGAATGTCGAGGCTGAAGCTCTCCATCGGGGCGTAGAAGCCGGACTCGAAGACGCGACTCCGCATTCCGCGCTGCACGCCCTCGCAGATCGCCCAGTCCTGCCGGTTCACGAGATCCCAGAAGTCGATCGCATCGGATGGATCGAAGCCCGGCTTCGCGATCTCGTTCGGATGGAAGAGAAAGTCGCAGTCGATTGTGGTATGCTCCGCGCTGCGCGGCCACACGGTGAATGCAGCAACATGGTCGGCCGAGAGGCTGATCAGGAAGTTCGGATAGATGAGCTCACCCTTGTGACGTACGCGCTCGTCGTCGCTCAGCCCGGGGAACGGCTCGCGCACGCTCGTGCCGCTATGCGTGAACGTCCACGCCCCCTCGGCGTGCTCGATCCCGCGCTCCCAGTCGAGCTCCGATCCGCCGCGCACCTTGAAGCCCGGCACCACCTTGCATAGCTCGGGATGTACACCCGCGCAGTGATAGCACTCGTTGTAGTTCTCGAGCATCACTTTCCAGTTCGCGGTAATCTCGTAGGTGATGCGCTTCACACGTCTGAGATCCGCGAGCGGATAGTTCGCGAGCCGCGTCGCCGCTTCGCCGATCTGCTTTGCGAGTGTGTGGCCGCGAGCGGCGGCCTCGCGCGGCACGAGATTGAGAAAAAAGAAGCCGCCCCACGTGTCGATGCCAACGGGATAGAGCGAGAGCTCATCCTTGCGCACCCCCGCACTCTCATCGAGATACGGCGCCGTGCGCAGCGCGCCATCGAGCGTGTACGTCCACGCGTGGTACGGGCACTTGATCCCGCTGCCGAACGAGCCTGCGAGCTCCGGCGCACATCCGGTGCTGTCCGCGCCCGTGAGCACGAGCTGACAGCCTCGATGGCGACAGACATTATAGTAGGCGCGCAACGTGTTCTCGCGCGTGCGCACCACGAGCACGCTCTCGCCGGCCACATCCACCACGAGATAGCTCCCGGGCGCAGCGACATCCTCCTCGCGCCCCGCATGGAACCACTCGCGCGTGAAGATGCGCTCCTTCTCGCGCGCGAACAGCTCCGGCGAGAGATAGTGCTCGCGCGTGAGCGTGCGCTCCATGCCCTGCGGCTGGACGACGTTGGGCTCGGTCATGTTACCTTCTCCGAATACGACTTGTGCGTGCGTAGGGCGCGCCCCGCTGCCCGCGAGGCCCAAGATGCGCCTCCAACACGTGCACCGCAATTAATCCCTTGACGGCACACTCCGGGGATGCTAACCTGAAATCACAATCGAAGAGCCCGTGGTAATTTGCCGCCTATTGCAGCCACGTTAAACAAATGCTAAAACGCGAACCTCCCGGTGGCATTGCCCCCGGGATTTTTTGCATCCGTACATGAACGAGCCAATGTCGACACTCTCTTCCGCCGCAGTGCAGCTCCCGATCGCATCGAGAATGGATGGCCTTCGAGGAGAAGGCGCCTTCGAGGTGCTCGCCAGCGCGCGCGCCCTCGAGCGAAAGGGACGTCAGATTCTTCACCTGGAGATCGGCGAGCCCGACTTTCCGACGGCTCCGCACATCGTCGAAGCCGGCGTGCGCGCGCTTCAGAATGGCGAGACCAAGTACGGTCCCGCCGGCGGCATTCTCGAGCTGCGCGTCGCGATCGCGAATCACCTCGCCTCGCACGGCATCAACGCCGCGCCCGACGACGTCATCGTCACGCCGGGATCGAAGCCGATCTTGCTCTACTGCGCGCTCGCGCTCCTCGAAAACGGCGACGAAGCCCTCATCCCCGATCCCGCCTACCCGATCTACGACTCGGCCGTCCGCTTCGCGGGCGCGACCCCGATCACCTATCGGCTCGACTCGTCCACCGGCTTTGCGCCTGACGTCGATGCGATCTCCGCGTCGATCACCTCGCGCACGCGTGTGCTCGTCCTCAACACGCCGCAGAATCCCACCGGCGGTGTGATCGACGAGGGTCGCCTCAACGCGCTCGCGCAGCTGGCTGAGGCGAACGATCTGATCGTGATCGTCGACGAGATCTATCGTCCGTTCAACTATGGCGCGTCGCAGCCTCCCTCGATCCTCACGATCTCGGGCATGCGCGAACGCTGCATCCTCGTCGATGGCTTCTCGAAGGCGTACGCGATGACCGGTTGGCGTTTGGGCTACGGTCTCGTGCCGACGCCGCTCGCATCGCGCTTTGCGCTCCTCGCGCTCAACGATCACGCATGCGTGCCTGCCTTCGTTCAGCGCGCTGGCATCGCCGCGCTCACCGGCACGCAGGAACCGCTGCACTCGATGATCAACGAGTTCGCGGCGCGGCGCGCGCTCATGGCCGATCGCCTCGCCGCGATTCCAGGCGTGCGCATCGATGCGCCCGCCGGCGCGTTCTACGCGTTCCCCAACGTGTCGGATGCAATTCAGGCCGCGGGGATCACCTCCGCGCAGCTCGCGACAAAGCTCCTTCAGGAATACGGAGTCGCGCTTCTTCCCGGCACCGCCTTCGGCGCGGCCGGCGAAGGATATCTGCGTCTCTCCTTCGCAACCGGGCGCGCCGATCTCGACAAGGCGCTCACGCTCGTGCACGAATGCTTTCGGTCGCTTTCCAGTTAGCGGCTTCACAAGCACCTTCGCACCGAACCTTCTGATTTTTCTCCGTTCCACGTCTTTTGCTCGAGAGGTCGTATGGCAGTCACTCTCTTTCTTCCCACGGTTCTCGCCCGTCTCGCCGATAGCGGCACGCTTCGCTCCGAGGGCGACACGGTTGGTGAGGTCGTTGCGAACATCTCCGGGCGCTTTCCTGAGCTCGCGCCGCGCCTCCGCGACGAGAAGGGAGATCCGTATGCCTTCGTCACCTTCTATCTGAACGACGAGGACATTCGCTTCACCGGCAGCTTTCAGTCGCCCGTGAAAGACGGCGACGAGCTCACCATCGTTCCGGCGATCGCCGGAGGTTGAATCCGATGACGACTACTGCGACATCGCCCGCCGAGCTCTCGAACGAAGAGATCTTCCGCTACAGCCGCCACCTCATTCTCCCCGAGGTTGGGCTGGAGGGGCAGAAGAAGCTCAAGCGGGCGCGCGTGCTGTTGGTTGGTGTCGGCGGCCTCGGCTCGCCCGCCGCGCTCTATCTCTCAGCCGCCGGCGTCGGCACGCTCGGCCTCGTCGACTTCGACGTCGTCGATGCCACGAATCTGCAGCGCCAGATTATTCACGGCACGCGCACGATCGGCAAGCGCAAGCTCGACTCCGCGCGCGACCGCATCGAGGACTTGAATCCGAATGTGAAGGTCG
>PLMM01000194.1 GCA_003142495.1 Gemmatimonadota bacterium
CGCGCGCCGTACTTCGCCGCCTCGGTCACCGCGGCGTGCATCTCCTCCTCGGAAAACTCCTCGACGCCGGGCTTCGTCCCCGAGGCGAGCACCGCGCCGGTGGCGATCACCTTGATGAGATCCGCTCCGTGATTGAGAATCTCGCGCACGCGCTGCCGCACCTCGGACGCCGAGTTGGCGACGCCGAGTCGCATGTCGGGTGGGAGCGTGACATCGGTGGCCTGGCCGGTGACCTCGCCGCCGCCGCTGCTCACCGTGATGTACGCGCCGGCGACGGCCATGTGCGGGCCCATCACCATCCCGTCGTTGATGTAGTCGCGTAGCGCGATGTCGAGGTAGGCGCGAAAAGTCCCGACATCGCGCACGGTCGTGAAGCCCGCGAGCAGCGTGCGCCGCGCATGCACGACACCATCGAGCGTCTCCTGGGCGGCCGAGCGCTCGAGAGGCAGCAGGATGTCTGCGTTGGTCTCTGCTCCGATCTGGTGCGTGTGGCAGTCGATGAGTCCCGGCGTCACCGTGTACTTCGAGAGGTCGATCACCTTCGCGCCCGCGGGGATGTGGCCGGGCGCCGCTTCGACTGAAACGATCTTCTCACCGCGCACGAGGATGACGCGGTCGCGCAGCACCTTCCCTGCCTCGACATCGACAAGCCATCCCGCGCGCACTGCGGTGACTGTGGTGCTGTCGGGGGCCAAGTACGGCGGCTTCATGATATCGAGCGTTTGCGCGGCGCCGGCGTGCGCCCCAATGCACAGAGCCGCGCCCGCGATGGCGGCGGCGCGAAGATTGACTCGCGTCATCATGGCGCCTTGTAGACGGTGCCGGTCTTCATCACGAACGCGACGTTCGTGTAGCGCGAGATGTCCGCGAGCCCATCGCCCTCGACCGCGATGATGTCCGCGGACTTTCCCGCCGCGATCGAGCCCACTTTGTCTTGCCAGCCGATGAGCGTCGCGGCATTGATCGTCGCCGACTGCAGCGCCTGCATCGGCGTCATTCCGTACTTCACCATGTACGGCAGCTGGCGCGCATTGAGCCCATGCGGATATACCCCGGCGTCCGTGCCGAAGGTCATCTTCACTCCCGCGGCGACGGCCTTTCGAAAGCCAATGCGCTGCGCATCCGTCGTCTCGTCGTTCTTCCGCAGAATCTCGGCGGACCACCCCTGCTCCCTGCCGATCGTATTCGTGTAGTCGCCGTTGTAGATGTCGGCGTCGAGATACGTGCCATGTTCCTTCATCAGGCGGATCGACTCGTCGGTCATGAGCGAGCCGTGCTCGATCGACGCGACGCCCGCCTTCACGGCCGCGTTGATCCCCTCGGGCCCATGCGCGTGCGCGGCGACGCGCGCGCCGTACTTCGCCGCCTCGGTGACGGCGGCGTGAATCTCCTCCTCGCTGAACTCCTGCACGCCGGGCTTGGTCCCGGGCGCGAGCACCGCTCCCGTCGCGATGATCTTGATCAGATCTGCGCCGCGATTGAGAATCTCGCGCACACGCTGCCGCACCTCGTCCGCATTGTTCGCGATGCCGAAGCGCATGTCCGCCGGCAGTCCGACATCCGTCGCGAGCCCCGTCACTTCCCCGCCGCCACTGCTCACCGTGATGTACGCGCCCGCCACCGCCATGCGCGGCCCCATCACGTAGCCATCGTTGATGTAGTCGCGGAGTGCCACATCGAGAAACGCGCGGTACGTGCCGACATCACGCACGGTCGTGAAGCCCGCCATCAGCGTGCGGCGCGCGTTCTTCACGCCGTCGAGCTCCTCCTGCCCCGCCGACCGCTCGAGCGGCGCCGACGCATTCGCGGACTCGTCGCCGCCTATCAGATGCGTGTGGCAGTCGATGAGTCCCGGCGTCACGGTGTACTTCGAGAGATCGATCACCTTCGCGCCCGCAGGCACGTGCCCCGGCGCCGGTTCAATGGACGCGATGATGGAACCACGCACCACGATCACCTGATCGCGCAGCACCACTCCCTTCTCGACGTCCACCAGCCGCCCGGCGCGAATCACCGTGACGACGGTCGCCGCCGGCGGAAGAAAGGGAGGCGACATGTAGTCAGGCAGCTGCGCGGAGGCGGGCTGGCCGATCGCCACGCAAGCCACGAGCGCCGCGGCCACCACGGAGAATTTTGTTTGCATACAATGCCGGAAGGAGGGGACGGAACAGGGGCGTCCCACATGATGGCTGTTCGGCCGCCCGTCCGACAGGGCAACCCCCACCAGGATCTCTCCACCCTTTCGCCTTTCACGAGTACCACTCATCTTGGGGATCCTACCATCACACCCGGATTCGCACATGGCGACCTTCGTCAAGACGCGGGACATCCCGATCGCCGGCGCCCACACGCTGCCGCAGGAATTCTTCATCTCCCCCGAGCTCTTCGCCCAGGAACGCGAGCGCATTTTCGCGCGCCGCTGGGTATGCATCGGGCGGGAGTCGAAGATCGCGAGCAAGGGCGACTATTTTTTGCATACAATAGGCGCGGATAGCATCATCGTCCTCCGCGACCAGTCCGGCGAGATCCGCGCGCACTACAACAGCTGCCGCCACCGCGGCGCCCGCATGTGTGAAACTGCCTCCGGCAAGTTCTCCGAGACCATCCAGTGCCCCTACCACGCCTGGACGTACGCCCTCGACGGCCGGCTCGTCGGCGCGCAGACCAGCGACTCCATTCCGGGCTTCGACAAGAAGGACTTCCACCTCGTCAGCGTCGCCATCGCGAGCTGGGAAGGATTCCTCTTCATCAATCAGGATCCCACCCCCGAGCCCTTCGAAGAAGCCTTCGCCTCCCTCCTCGGCCGCTTCGAGCGCTTCAATCTTCCGGGGCTCACCGTTGCGCGCACCATCGAGTACGACGTGAAGGCGAACTGGAAGCTCGTCTTTCAGAACTACTCCGAGTGCTATCATTGCTCACCCGTGCATCCGCAGCTCACGAAGATCACTCCCTCCAACAGCGGCGAGAACGATCTCTTCGAGGGTCCCTTCCTCGGCGGCTACATGGTGATGAACGAGCAGCACGAGAGCCTGACGATGAGCGGCGAAGCATGCGGCGTCACCGTGGGCGAGCTCGATGAAGCGGACATGCGCCGCGTGTACTACTACTCGATCTTCCCGAACATGCTGCTTAGCCTTCATCCGGACTACGTGATGGCGCACTACATCACGCCGGTCGCGCCGGATCGCTCGCTCATCACCTGCGAGTGGCTCTTTCATCCGGACAGCGTACGCGATGAGACGTGGGACGTCGAGGATGGAATCGCGTTCTGGGATCTCACCAATCGCCAGGATTGGCACGTCTGCGAGATCAGCCAGGCCGGCATCCAGTCGCGCGGTTATCGCCCGGGTCCGTACTCGAGCCGCGAGAGCCTCTCCGTGATGTTCGACCGCGAAGTCCTCAACGCGCTCGGCCGCGACGGCGCGGGTGGCGGGGATATCGACTGAGTCTTCACGATGATCGAGCGAGTGAAGACCGACGTACTGGAGATTTCATACGAGACCGGAGGGCCACGCGACGGCCCTCCGGTTTTTCTTCTCCACGGTTGGCCCGACGACGTGCGCGCGTGGCGCACGGTCGCGCCAAAGCTGCACGCCGCGGGCTTCTCTACGATCGCTCCATATCTGCGCGGCTTCGGGCCAACGCGCTTTCTCTCCGCGCACACGGTGCGCGACGGCCGCGGCGTGGCGCTCGCGCAGGACGTGATAGACCTCGCGGACTCTCTTGAATTCAAGAGATTTTCCGTGGTGGGTCACGACTGGGGCGCGCGTGGAGCGTACCAGCTTGCTTCACTCTTTCCGGGGCGCGTATCGCGCGTCGTCGGCATCGCGCTCGCGATGCAGCCCAGGGGCGAGTTCAGGATTCCGAGCTTCGCGCAGTCGCATCGCTTCTGGTATCAATGGTTCATGACGCTCGATCAGGGCGCCGCCGCTGTGGCGAACGACCCGAAGGGTTTCTCACGCATCCAGTGGGACACGTGGAGCCCGCCCGGCTGGTTCGACGACGCCGAGTTCGACGAGACGGCGAAGAGCTTCGAGAATCCGGACTGGTCCGCAATCACGCTGAACGGATATCGAGGCCGCTGGAAGCCCGAGCCGTTCGACGCGCGCTACGATGCGCTGCAGTCGAGACTATCCGCGACCGACACGATCGCCGTGCCCACACTCATGATTCAGGGCGGCGCCGATGAGTGCGATCCGCCGTCGGAATCCGAAGGACTCGAGCGCCACTTCACCGGCGGCTACGAGCGCATCGTCCTCGACGGCATCGGCCACTTCCCACCGCGCGAAGCTCCGGACGACGTCGCTCGCGCGGTGATCGCGCACCTGCGCTAGCTGTCGCGAACGAGCTACCTCACGCCTTCCACGCTGCCGCCATCTCCTTCGCATACGCGGCGAAGCTCCGCGGCGCGTGGCCGAGCACCTTCGTCTGCAGCGCGACGTCCGTGGCCGTCGCCTTGAGCCCGTGCTTCTGGAAGAAGGCGTACATGAGCTTGAAGTCGTAGAGAATCGACGGTGGCAGCCACGCGCGCTGTTGCTCCTCCCATGCCTCGAGATCGTCGCCCGCATACTTGATCGGCTTGCCGAGCGCACGGCTCCATTCGGCCGCAGTGCTCTCGCCGGTGACGGGATCGGGGCCCACGAGATTGTAGATCTTCCCGTTGTGCGCATCGCTCGTGAGCGCAAGCACCGACACTTCCGCAATGTCGCGCACGTCGATACGCGAAACGCCGGCACTTCCAAGCGGCTGCGGATAGACGCCGTAGCTCATGATGGCCTCCTTCATCCAGACGTCGTTCTGATAGAAGTTGTTCGGCCTCACGATCGTGTACTGCATTCCCGAATCCCGAACGGCGGCCTCGATGCCGATCTTCCCGCCGAAGTGCGGCAGGTGCGACGCCTTGTCGAGGTCGTGAACGGAGAGATAGACGATGCGCTTCACTCCCGCATCGCGCGCGCCGTTCACGCCGAGAATTCCCTCGAAGGTCTCGGTGGTGCTCACAGGATTCAGTA
>PLMM01000035.1 GCA_003142495.1 Gemmatimonadota bacterium
CAGCACGAGGCGCCGCATCCGGCCGCGGCCCATCCGCCCGCCACGCGGGCACCCGCCACGCATCCCGCCACGCATCCCGCCAGCCGACCCGAAGTCGGTGCCGGCCACATCCCTACGCGTGGTCCATCACCGGTACACACGACGCCCCATCCCGCGCCCGCGACCGCTGCACATCCTACCTACAGCGACCGCCCCAATCACCCCGTTGCGCCGCACGTGCATGTGACCAACAACGTCTGGGTCGGCCACACCAGCGGGCCCAACGACGCGCACTACCATCTCGATCATCCGTGGGCTCACGGCCACTTCACGGGTCCGATCGGTCCGCAACACGTCTGGCGGCTCGGTGGCGGCGCCCGCGATCGCTTTAACGCGGGCGGCTTCTTCTGGTCCGTGTCTGCATACGACTACGACTACACGAGTGACTGGCTCTGGGACAACGACGACATCGTCATCTACGATGATCCTGATCACATCGGCTGGTACCTCGCGTACAACGTGCGACTCGGCACCTACGTCCACGTGGAGTATCTCGGCAACTGATCCCCGACGCACGATGCGAAAAACGCGGGCGTCCGATCGTGGGCGCCCGCGTTCGCATCGCGCCATGATCCCGCACGCCGACGAATCTCGCTACTCAATGTTGCCGCGGACCATGTTCATCCCATGAGCTGCGTTGACTCGCTGGGTGTCGCGCGACCGACAATGATCGTGATGTTATCCGTGCCTCCACCCTCGAGCGCATCCTGCATCAGCTGCTCGCAGACCTGTTTCGACGACGTCATCGTCGACAGCCGATCGGCGATCTGCGCATCCGAGACGTGCTTGGTGAGACCATCCGTGCACAGCAGATGGACGTTGTTCCAGTCTGCACGCAAGCGCGTGATTACCGGCAGCGACGCTTCGCCGCCGATCGCGCTGGAGAGCACGTTCTTGAACTGCGAACGCTCGGCGATCTCGCGCGTGAACACACCCTGATCGAGCAGATCCTGCGCGATCGTCTGGTCGGTAGTGATCTGCGAAAGCTGACCGTCGCGAAAGAGATAATATCTCGAGTCGCCGACCTGGAGGAGATAGTACCACGGCCATACGCCCATCCAGAGCGTGAGCGTCGTCGCCATGCGAATGCCGTCGCCCTCGTTGGCCGCCTGCTCGAGCACCGCCTCATGCGACTTGAGCGCCGCGCCCTGCAACGCGGGAATCATCGAGCCTTCGACGGCGGCGGCGCGATCGTAGCAGTCGAGTGAGCTGACGACGTAGCGCGTTGCGGTCTCGAGCGCAATCGCACTCGCACGTTCACCACCCGTCGCGCCGCCGACGCCATCGGCTACCATCGCAATGAATGCGAGACGCTGATCGGCGAGCGGGAGGCGATCGGACTCGGCGAGATTTGTGTCGATGATGTTGACCCGCCGATGCACTGACGCGAGGAGAAAGTGATCCTCGTTTTTCTTGCGCACCTTCCCGCGGTCGGAAAGGCCATAGACATCGATCTCTTCATCGTGCGGCTTTCGATCTATCATGGCACCCTCCGTCGCATGCGCAACGCGCCGCCTTTATTGACGGCCGCATCTGGTGGCGGCCGTCGATAAAGATATATTCACATTCGAACGGAGCCACTGCGGCTTGGACCATACGACACACGGCGAAGGCGCGCAACGATGCGCCGCCTGCCCGGCTGGACTCCGCCCGTTTCCTTCCCGGATTCAGAGGTACCTCGTGATTCGCCGAGCACGCCGACTTACGCTCGAATCCGGCACGACGGCTCGCCTTCCTGCGCCCGTTGCACTCATTGTGCTGGTGCTCGCGCACGCGGTATGCGCGCTTCCCCTCGCCGCGCAGAGCTCGCCGCAGATCCCACTCGTCACCGGCCTCACGATCGTCTCGGCGCTTCACTACCCCGAGGGCGACCGCGAGAACATCGTCACGGTGTCCGACGCATCGAGCGCCGGCGCGCGCTATAGCTGGCGCTTCGAGCACAAGAACGGCACGGCCGGCTCGAGCCTTCCCGAGCGAGGTGAGTTCCACCGCTTCGTTCGAGCGAGCGATCTCGCGGGCGCGCCGCGCATCGACCAGATCTTCATGAGCAGTGGACCGGAGGAATCGCCCGGATTCACCGCCTTCTCGATCTCTACCGCGGTCTACAAGCGCCTGCTCACGGACAAGCAGACGCCATTCAGCATTACCGATATCGAGGGCGGCGGACTCGGCTCATCGCTCGGCGCCCTCGGCAATGTTTTCCAGTCGCGCATCACGGTGCGCGGCACGCTCACGCTCGCATCGCCCAAGGCAGAGGCGACGCCGATGCTCGTCAACGGCCAGCGCGTGAGTCTGCAGACGCTGCACTACACCGGCCACTTCGCGTTTCAGGAGCAGAAGGAGACCGTCGACTTCTGGGTCGTCGCCGACAGCACTCATCCGCTCATCCTCAAGGTCGTGACGGGCTCGGACGTGCTGCAGACGATCCGCATCGACCTCCCGACGAAGGATGCGACAGTGGAGCGCGAGCTCGCCACATCGTGTCGCGCCGAGCTTCCGGGGATCTACTTCGCATTCAACAGCGCGGCGCTCGACCCGGCATCGGAGCCCGCGCTCGCCGAAGTGAGCAAACTGCTGGCGAAGCACGCGGACTGGACGTTCGCGATCGAGGGACACACCGACAACATCGGCGGCGACGCGTCGAACCAGACGCTCTCGACGCATCGCGCGGAGTCCGTGCGCGATGCGCTGACCGCGCGCTATCACATCGCGCCCGCGCGACTCCGCTCCGCCGGCTTCGGCGCGACGCGGCCGCGCGAGCCGAATACCACCATCGAAGGGCGTGCGCGCAACAGGCGCGTGGAGCTCGTACGCCCGTGCGCAAAATGATCGCTGGCATTGCCGACACCCGGAGATCCAACATGTCTCATGCTCTTCGTACGTCCGCGCTCGCGCTCGCATCCGCTGTGCTCTCACTCGGTGCCATCGCCTGCCACAAGGGCGACAAGTCGGCCAGCGGCAAGGGCGAGGGCTCGCAGTCGGCGTCCGTTCCCACCGTGCAGTACAACAAGGCGCCATGCGATTGGATCACTCGGGCCGAGGTCGAGAAGGTGTTCGGCGAGCCACTCGTTGGCGATCCGGTGCGCGTGCGGAGCGCGGAGAACCCCGTGCCGCAGCCGGACGGTCGCGGCTGCATGTACGAGATGAAGCAGACGTCGGACATCGTCAAGCGCACGGTGGCGATCGAGATGGAGCTCGACGATGCGGGCGCCATTCAAGCCGGCTTCTCCGGCGTTCCCGACATCCAAGCCGTGTTCAAGGACAAGGAGTCGAAGGGCGACTCGATGGTCGATGGTCGCTGGGATTACGTGAGCGGCGTGCCAGGCGGATTGACGATGGCTCGCGAGGGGCGCATCACCGCGCAGATCTTCGCGTTCGGCGAGAGCGACAAGGGGATGGCGCTCGCGGGTGCGATCATGGACAAGATCGCGGATCAGCCGTTCGCCGAGGATCCCAAGGATCTCACTGCGCCACATAGCGATCCGGATCCGTGCTCGCTCATTTCGCGCGCGGAGGCTGAAGCGGTGCTTGGTCCGCTCAAGATGGCGCCCTTTCGCTCGCGCGAGGGAACGGCGCTCGCGCACGCGAATGGGTCGAGCTGCTCCTACTTCACGGGAAAGCATCGCGTGCTCGTCGTCACGCCGACGTACAGCGGCGGCGCGATGCAGTTCAAGATGATGGCGGGCGTCGGAAATCTCGTATCGAGCGTGCTCGGCGGCGCGAAGGCGCCTGATACGCTCGACGGAAAGTGGGATCAAATCACGACGAGCTCGACGAACACGCTCGTGTTCCTGAAGGGCGATCAGACGGTGGACTTTCAGTTCAAGTCGTCGTCGACGGACTACAATGGCGCGGTGAAGTTGGCGCAGGTAGCCGCGGCTCGGCTGTGAGCGCGATGGTGGTTCGCCTTCGGTCGCTCAGCGTCGTTGCGCTCTCGGCGACACTCGTGATGTTCGCGTGTGGCAAGAGCGGCTCGTCGAGCGGCAGCGCGAGCAGTGCGAAGAGCTCCGATCGCGCAAAGGCGACCGGGAGCGTCACGGGACTCACGTATGCGCCGGCAGTCACGACGATGGAGCGAAAGGAGGGGCTCGGCGCGCTCACGGGAATGAGCACGAATGGCGATCTCTTTCTCTTCGCCGGCAGCAACGCAACCATCGCGGCTCTCAAGCCTGGATCGGTGCTGCTGATCAAGGGCGTGATGGCGAAGAAGGTGCTCGCCGTCGAGGTGGATGACGGTGACATCGCGGTGCTCACCGAGCCTGCAGCGATCACCGATGTCATTCAGGATGGTCACCTCAAGTACGACTATCCCGTGCGCTTCGCGGCTGGCGGCGTCTTGAACACGGCGCTCGCGGACGAGCCTGCAGACGGATGGCTGGCGGGTGATCTCCTGGTAAAGAGCGCCTACGCGGCCGGCGCTCCGGATGCCGCGGAGGCACCGAGCGCCGCGCTCACGAAGACATTTTCGCTGAAGGGGTGGACCGTGGAGGTCACCGGCACCCCGGAGAACGACAGGGTCAAGTTGCGGGTGAAGGCATCGCAAGAGGGGAACGGCTTCAGCGCGACGATCATCGGCGACGGCTACCTGCAGAACTTCGACGCGGGCGGCGATCTCACCGTCGAGCACGGCAAGGTCGAGCAGCTGGAGATGATCAATCGAAAGCTCAATGGCACGATGAACTTCACGTGGAGCGTGAAGCTCGACGTTGCCGAGCGCCCCTTTCAAAGCGTGAAGATCGACATCCCGGTGGTCATCAACATTCCGCTCGCGCCAGTGCTCGGCGGGCTTCCGTTCTTTCTCGCGATCGATGGAGCTGTGCTCATCAAGCCGGGGTTCGGCGGCGCGGAGGAGATCAGCTACGGCGAGTTCCGCATCACCTACGACGGCACACAGCGATTCAAGATCCACGAGGGAACGGTCGATCCCGAGGGAAACGTGAGCGGCACCGTCGAGCTGCTGAAGTGGGGGAATCTCACGAAGATCGCTCCGGTCGGCCTCGTGGTCGCCTTCGCCGCGCCGAAGATCGAGCTGACGTTCGGCATCACCAAGGCGCTCAAAACTCTGAGCGACTTCGACGCGCCCGCGGGCAAGGCGGACAAGGCTTTCGACTTTCTCGGACGCAAGCTTTTCGGCAACGACGCGATGGACAAGCTCAAGGACGTGAACATCGAGAAGGCGCTGGACATGATCAAGGGGAACGAAGCGTCCGCATACTTCCAGCTGGTCACATCGTCTGGTACATCCGCCGGAGTGCTCGATTGGGGTCCGTGTGAGCAGACGGACGTTTACATCTCCGCGATCGTCAATGCCAGCGGGAAGTTCATGGGACAGAGCGTCGGCGAGGCAAACAAGGAGCTCTGGAAGAAACACATCCATGCGTCACATCCGGCGAACATGAACTGCACGGGGAAAGAGTAGCAACGGATTCTTGCGCGCCGAGCGCACTTCCCGCCATCATCCGTGCACCATGACGACAATCCGATTTGCCCTTCCGCTCGCCGCCGCGCTCGTGCTCGCGCCGGCCGCCTCGGCCCGCGCCCAGACGCACGATAGCGCGCTCACCGGCTTCCCCGCTCTCGCCAGCGACTTCGTCTTTACGTCGCTCGCCTTCTCGCCCGCCTCGGCGACACAAGCCGGACTGCACGACTGGACCGACCCATACACTGGTCGCCGAGCGCATCTGGACTCGCTGCTCGACAGCTTCTCGCCAGAGGCGATCGCGAAGCAGCGTGCGTATTTCGTGCACGTGCAGAGCCGCCTCGCCGCTCTCGATCGCGCGCACCTCGATGCGCAAACACAGGCCGATTACGACGTCGTCGCAAACGCCGCGGCGTTCGCGCTCTTCGGGATCACCAAAGAGCGCTTTCATCAGTATAAGCCGCAGATGTACGCCGAAGATCTTGGCAACACGCTGTTCGCGAACATCTCGCTGGAGTACGCGAACAAGAACACTCGCGCGTCGGATCTAACGGCGCGCGTTGCGCGGGTGCCGGCGTTTCTCGCGGTGGCACGCAGGAATCTGCGGGCGACGAACGACATCTATACGAAGGTCGCGCTCGAGGAGACCGACGGAGTGAGCGCCCTGATCAAGGACATGGGCGCGGACTTCACGCGCGGGACCCCATCGCAGGCGCGATATGCGAAGGTGGCGCCGCTGGCGATCGCGGCGCTCGCGAGCTTTCAGCGTTTCGTGAAGGACTCGCTCTCCAAGCGTGGCGCCGTCGATTGGCGATCGGGGATTGGGCTGTTCAACGCGAAGTGGAAGTATTCGCTGGCGGTGTCGCTCACGCCGGATGAGGAGCTCAAGATCGCGGAAGACAGCATGCGGAGGACGCGGGCGGCGATGCTGGTGCTGGCGCGGCCGCTGCACGACAGGTGGTTTCCCGCGCACAAGCACGAAGGCGACTCGACTGCGGTGCTGAACGCGATCGTGAGCGAGACGCTCGCGCGCATCGGCAACGAGCATGCGAATCGCGATTCGATTCTGCAGCAGGCAAAGGCCGACGTCGCGGCGCTCACGAAGGTCGTGCGCGACCAGCGGACGGTGTCGCTCGATTCGTTCCCGAATCTGCAGGTGATTCCGACGCCGGAGTTCATGCGCGGCGTGTACGGTGTCGCCGGCGCGGTGTTCGCGCCGCCGCTCAACCCGAATCTCGCGACGTTCTTCTGGGTCACGCCGATCCCGGCCGCGTGGACCAGCGATCGCGCGGACTCGAAGCTGCGGGAGTACAACACGTACAAGATGCTCGACCTCACCATGCACGAGGGAATTCCCGGTCACGTCGTGCAGGGCGCGTACTCGAATCTGCTAACGCCGGAGTGGCGCCGGTTGCTGCGCTCGGTGTACTCGAACACGCCGTACGTGGAAGGGTGGGCGGTGTACGGCGAGCACGTGATGATGTACGACGCGCACGTCGACGGTGGCGACCCCGTGAAGATGAAGCTCACGGATCTCAAGGGCATGCTGCGCATTTACACGAACGTCATCATCGACATTCGCCTGCACACGCGTCACATGCCCGGCGACTCGGCCGTCGCCTTCATGATGCGCGATGCGTTCCAGGAGCGGCCGGAGGCCGAGGCGAAGCTGCAGCGCGCGCAACTGGACTACGTGCAGCTCAACGCGTACTTCGCGGGGGTCGAGGAGTGGACGCGTCTGCGCCAGGATGTGCAGAAGCGCGACGGGAAGAATTTCAACCTGTGTCGCTATCACGACACGGTATTGCTCTATGGTGCGCTCCCGGTGCCGATCATTCGGCGACTGTACATGGCGGGCGTCGCGCCGACGGCGAATGCGCCAGTGTCGCGATGCGGAGGAGTGACGAGCGCGGCGAACGGGCGCTAGCGCGGAGGTGCGAGGGGCACCCGCACGACGACAGGTCCATCGCCGGCGGCACCCTCGCGCATCGTGCCGTCATCGGCCACGCGCTCCCATCCGCTCCTGCGAATGAAGGTCATCGCTCGATACGATCGACCGTAAGTGCTCGCGCGAGGCGCTCGTCGCCGTGCTGCGACGGCACAGCCGCTCGACGCCGACGCGTGTGCTCGTCGTCGAGGATGAGCGCGACGCGCAGCAGATGCTGCTCCATCACCAGCGCTCAGGTCAGCGCGGCGAAGAGCTTCGCATCGAGCGTGTTCCGTACAGCCCGCGCGAGCGACGCCGCCGTGAAGGGCTTCTGCAGGAATGACGCGCTGGCGTCGAGCAGCCCGCGCCGCACGATCACATCGTCCGTGTAGCCCGATACGAACAGCACCGCGAGATTCGGATGCATCTCCGCGAGATATCCGGCGAGCTCGCCCCCACCCATTGAAGGCATCACGACATCGGTGATGACGAGCGCGATCGCGTCGCCGTTCTCCGCCACGCACAGGAGAGCCTCGTTGCCGTTGTTCGCAACGATCACGCTGTAGCCCTGGCGCTCGAGCAGCCGACGCGTGAGCGCCTGCACCGCAAGGTCATCCTCGACGACGAGAATCGTCTCGGTGCCGCGTGGCGCGGCTGGCCTCGCGACGACATCGGCGGGGGAATCGTTCACGCGCGGCAGCAGGATCTCGAGCGACGTGCCGACGCCAGGGACGCTGTTCACCCAGATGTGGCCGCCCGACTGCTTGACGATCCCGTACACCGTCGCGAGCCCCAATCCCGTGCCCTTCCCCTGCTCCTTGGTCGTGAAGAAGGGCTCGAAGATGTGCGGCAGGACCTCGGGCGGGATCCCTGGCCCCGTGTCTGCGACGCTCAGCACGACGAACTCACCCGTGCGGGCG
>PLMM01000343.1 GCA_003142495.1 Gemmatimonadota bacterium
CACCCTCCAAACGTTCGAGCGACAGCACCTTTTGCAGCTCCTCGAGTGGGGCGGCGCAAGCGTGCTCATCGGGTGCCTACTACTATTCTTCTTTTCCCTTCGCCGAATCAAGGCGCCGCTACTCTCCCATTTTGGGATCCAGAGCGCACTCTGGGGGGCTGCTGAGCTCGTTTGGGGTGCTTTCGCCTACCGGGATGTCCCACTCCGCGACTACGAGGGCGCCGCGTCACTCGCGCGCGAACTCTGGGTCGCGATCGGATTCGAGGCCGGCGCGATCCTCGTCGGCATCACGCTCGCAATCGGCGGATGGACGTATGTAAAGCGACTCGCCGTCGTCGGCGCAGGAATCGGGATCAGCGTGCAAGCATCCGCGCTCATCGTTCTCGATCTCATTCTCGTGCGCGCCATCCAGCTCTGAGCGCGCTATCCGCCTGCCGCAGCCCGCGGTAACTTTGCGCGCCTATGGCCGGCTATTCCGATCCGATCAACCACGCCTTCGCGTTCGCGGCGAAGCATCATGATCAGCAGGTGCGGAAGGGGACCCGCTATCCCTATCTCACCGCCGCACCGAATCTCGCGGTGATCCTCGCGCGCTACGACCAGGATGATCCGACGCTCGTCGCCGGGATTCTGCACGACGTCGTCGAGGACTGTGTGCGCGATGGCTACACCGCAGAGATGCTGAATCGCCGAGTGGGGGACAAATTCGGAGAAGCGGTGCTGTCGACGGTGCTCGCGGTCATCGAGCGCCGCTACGACGATGAGGGAATCGAGCTCTCGCACCACGAGCGGAAGGATGATCTGCTCGATCGTCTCGCGAGCGCGGACGATCGCGCGCGATGGATCGCCGCGGCGGATCAGCTGCAGAGTGGTGGAACGCTACTCGCGGATCTCCGCCGCACCGATTTTCCGGAGGCGGTGTGGTCGCGCTTCACGTCGGGGCGCGAGGCGACGATCCAGTGGTACCGTCGCGTGCACGACCGGCTCGCTGAGGTGGGCTTTCGCTTTCCGATAATGGAGGAGCTGCACGATGTCGTGCGCTCGCTCGAGCACTACGCCGGCGAGGAAATTCGTTCGGGGTAAGTGCGCGCGACGTACTCCTCGAGTATCGCGAGAAACTCGGGGACGATCGCGTCGCCCTTGAGCGTGAGCTTGAGCTTTCCGTTTACGTACACCGGCGCCTTCGGCTCCTCGAATGTTCCCGGCAGCGAGATCCCGATGTTCGCGTGCTTCGATTCGCCGGGCCCGTTCACTACGCATCCCATCACCGCTACGCGCATCTCCTCGACGCCGGGATGCTTCTCGCGCCACACGGGCATCTGATCGCGCAGGTACGTCTGGATGTCCTCCGCCATGTGCTGGAAGAACGTCGACGTCGTGCGTCCGCACCCGGGACACGCCGTGACCTGTGGCGTGAACGAGCGCAGCCCCAATGACTGAAGGATTTGCTGCGCCACCTGGACCTCTTCCGTGCGATCGCCATCGGGCTTGGGCGTGAGCGAGACGCGAATGGTGTCGCCGATTCCCTCACTCAATAGAATCGAGAGTCCAGCGGTGCTCGCAACCACACCCTTGGTGCCGAGCCCCGCCTCGGTGAGCCCGAGGTGCAGCGGGTAATCGCAACGAGCGGCCAGGCGGCGATAGACCTCGACGAGATCCTGCACCAGCGAGACCTTCGCCGAGATGATGAGGCGATCGTGGCCGAGCCCGACTTCTTCGGCGACGAGGGCGGAGCGGAGCGCGCTCTCGAGCATCGCCTCGATGTACACCTCGTGCGCATCGAGCGGCTCGGGGAGGTGCGCATTCTCATCCATCATCGTGGTGAGCAGGTCCTGGTCGAGCGAGCCCCAGTTCACACCGATGCGCACGGGCTTGTCGTTGGCGACGGCGATCGATACGATCGTGCGGAAGTTGTCATCGCGCCGCTTGCCGCCGACGTTGCCGGGGTTAATGCGGTACTTCGCGAGCGCGCGGGCGCACTCGGGATACTTCGCGAGGAGCAGATGCCCGTTGTAGTGGAAGTCGCCGATGATCGGGACGTCGACGCCCATGTCGGAGAGTCGCCGCACGATCTCCGGGACGGCGGCCGCGGCGGGCTCGTTGTTCACGGTGACGCGCACGAGCTGCGATCCGGCGGCGGCGAGCGCGGCCGTCTGCGCGACGGTGAGCGCGACATCGGCGGTATCCGTGTTCGTCATCGACTGCACGACGATCGGATGCGCGCTGCCGACGGCTACTTCGCCGATGCGGGTGGTGACGGTGCGGCGGCGCTCTCGGAAGGGCATGGGAGAAAGATAAGGCGAGCGGAGCGCGGCGGTACACGAGCGCTGGCAATCCGTACGTAACGCTGTAGACTATCCTTGTCTGCCGTGCACGCGATGCAACCCCGAGTATGGAGCGCTCATGAAGGACGATCTCGATCAGCCGCCCCGCGCCTACACGACTGCCGATGTCGCATCGCAACCGGAGCCGGCGAAGAAGCACATGGGATGGCGCGGGAAGATCATCCTCTGGTTCTTCACGGTCGTAGTCGTAGCCGTGCTCGGATTTGCGGGCTACACGTGGAGCGCGCTGCACGTCACCTACTCGAGTGGCGATCGTGCGGGTTTCGTGCAGAAATTTTCGAACAAGGGATGGCTGTGCAAGACGTGGGAAGGGCAGATCGCGATGGCGAATCTGCCTGGAACTACACCCGAGATGTTCAACTTCTCGGTGCGCAGCGATTCGATTGCACAGGTGATACTGAAGTCGATGGGACAGCGCGTGGATATCAGCTACGACCAGCATCGCGGTGTTCCGACGCATTGCTTCGGAGAGACCGAATACTTCGTGACATCGGTTCGGCCGGCGCCGCAATGAACGGAAATGCGCGCGGGACAGGGAGTTAAGGCCCTGAAGGCGGCCTCTACGGCTGTGCAGTAAGTAGCTATTGCGGCGCGCAGCTGGTCCATCTATCTTTTTCTCGGCACCACCCGTTCGCGCACATGCAGACCCGGGCGGAATACTTGCCTCGGGTCTTTTTTTATGTTCGTAAACGGTTGAGGCTGACGCGATGGCACATAGGCGCGCGTCACGGCAACATTTGTCAGGGCCAGCGCTTCCGCTCCCTGTACAAAATTATATCAGGAGCTGGAAATGCGTGTGACTGGCAAAGTGAAGTGGTTCAATGACGCCAAGGGTTTTGGCTTCATTACCCCGGACAACGGACAGAAGGATTGCTTCGTGCACTACAGCGCGATTCAGGGCAACGGGTTCAAGACGTTGGCTGAAGGCGATGCCGTGGAGTTCGAAATCGTCGAGGGCCAGAAAGGCCCCGCCGCCGAGAACGTGACGAAGCGCTAAATTCTTCGCTTCACTACCACGAATGGGGCGTCACTCGAAAGAGTGGCGCCCCATTTTCGTACCGGTTGTATACGCTCGCAACCCGCGCGCGAGCTAGGCCAACGATGCCCACGCGCTCTTCATCTGCGCCCGCACCGCAACCGGCCCCGTCCCACCTTCCGTCTCGCGTCGCTCCACACTCGCCACCGCCGACAGCGCATCGAACACATCGGCGCCGAAGCTTGCGTGCGCTGCCTTGAACGCCTTGTACGGCATCGCGTGCAGCTCGACGCCCAACTCCTCGCTCTGCCGCACGAGCGAACCCACCGCGGCATGCGCGTCGCGAAAGGTCGTCCCCTTGCCAACGAGATAGTCCGCGAGATCCGTCGCCATCATGCTGCTCGCGAGCGCGGCCTTCATCCTGTCCGCGCGGAAGGTGATCTCCGCCAGCGCGCCCGCGACGCCCGGTAGCACCAGCAACATCGTGTCGACCGCGTCGAACAACGCCCGCTTGTCGTCCTGCAAATCCTTGTTGTAACCGCTCGGCAATCCCTTGAGCGTCGCGAGCAGCGCGGTGAGATCGCCGAGCAGGCGGCCGCCGGATCCGCGCGCGAGCTCGAGCGCGTCGGGGTTTCGCTTCTGCGGCATCATGCTCGAGCCGGTGGTGAACGCATCGCCGAATTGCACAAAGCCGAACTCGCTCGTGCCGTAGATGATGAGATCTTCGGCAAGGCGCGAGAGATGAATCGCGAGCATCGAGAGCGTGAACAGCAACTCGGCCACGAAGTCGCGATCGCTCACCGCATCGATGCTGTTCGGCGAGAGCTGCGCGAAGCCGAGGCTTCCCTGGAGGAGCACGCGCGAGATCGGGAAGGCGCAGCCGGCGACGGCGCCGGAGCCGAGGGGAAGAACGGCGGCGGCGCGGCCGGCGGCGGAGAGCCGATTGCGATCGCGATCGAGGGGCCAGAAGTGCGAGAGCATCCAGTGCGCGGCAGACACCGGTTGCGCGCGTTGCATATGCGTGTACGCGGGCATGAGCACGTTCGCCGCGAAGAGTGCTTCGGCGTGCGCGAGCATAACGCGCTGCAGCTCGCGCACGGCGTTGTCGAGAACGCCGCATGCGTCCATCGACCAGAGGCGCGTTGCGGTCGCGACTTGATCGTTGCGGCTGCGGCCTTTATGGAGCCTGGATGCGACGTCGCCGACTTCTTCGTGCAGGAGCCGATCGATGAGCGTGTGCACGTCTTCATCAGAGGCGGTGGGCTGCGCTCCGGCGCGGAGCCGGTCGGCGACGCGATCGAGTCCGTTCTCGAGCGCAAGGCTTTCCTCGACGGTGACGACGCCGGCGCTCCAGAGCGCGATCGCCCACGCTTTGGAGAGACGCACGTCGAAGGGCCAGAGACGGAAGTCGACGCCGATCGAGCGATTGAGTGCGTCGAGCTCAGGCGCGCTCTCGCCGGCGAAGCGACCGCCCCACAGCTTGTGCGCAGATGCGCCGACGAGCTTGAGTGCGGTCATACGAGAGCCATTTCGTTCGGATTATTCACCGCTTCGGCTTCCGCATCCGAAGACGCGGAGGACGCAGCTGCAGCGTCGCGCTCGAGGTCCTTGAGTGCGCGAACGCGCTGTGAGAGACCATACAGGCGGATGAAGCCGGCGGCGTCGCTCTGCTTGTAGACGTCGTCCTCGCCGAAGGTGACGAAGCGTTCGTCGTACAGCGCCTCGGTGCTCGCGCGGCCGGCGATCGTGACCGTGCCCTTGAACAGGCGCAGCGTGATCGCGCCGGTGACGCGCTGCTGTGTGACGTTGACGAAGGCGTCGTACGACTCGCGCTCGGTGGTCCACCAGCGGCCCTCGTACACCAGGTCGGCATACCGGGGCGCGATCAGATCCTTTGCGGAGAGCGTGCGGCGATCGAGCACGAGCTGCTCGAGCTCGGAGTGCGCGGTCTGGAGGAGTGTGCCGCCCGGCGTTTCGTAGATGCCGCGGGACTTCATGCCGATGAGGCGATCTTCGACGAGGTCGATCCGGCCGACGCCGTGCTTGCCGCCGATCTTGTTGAGCTTTTCTACGAGGTTCACCGGATTGAGCTTTTGTCCGTTGACGGAGACCGGTGTGCCGGCGTGAAAGCCGATCGTGACATCCTCCGGGGTATTCGGTGCGTTTGCCGGGTCGGTGGTGAGCAGGAAGAGGTCCGCCGGCGGAACGGCGTTCGGGTCTTCGAGAATTCCGCCTTCGTGCGACACGTGCCAGAGATTGCGGTCGCGCGAGAAGATCTTGGTGGTGGTGGCCGAGACGGGGACGTTGTGCGCAGCGGCGTAGGCGAGGGCGTCCTCGCGGCTGCGGATATCCCATTCGCGCCATGGGGCGATCACCGGAAGCTCGGGGGCGAACGCGGCATAGGTGAGCTCGAAGCGGACCTGATCGTTGCCCTTG
>PLMM01000063.1:0-380 GCA_003142495.1 Gemmatimonadota bacterium
GGCTGTCGATGAATTCCGGCTCGAGCAGATAGGGCGATCCGGAAAAGCCCGCAGGCGTGTCGGGGCATCCGCCCTGCGCAACGAAGTCCTTGATGACGCGATTGAAGGTGAGCGAGTCCCAGTAGTGGCTCGCCGCGAGCTTGACGAAGCTCGCCTTGTGGCGCGGCGTCTGATCGTAGAGGAAGAAGAGGATCTCGCCCATGGGCGTCTTGATGCGGCCAACGTCGTAGGACTTGGCGTCGCGCGTGCCGGTGAAGGCAAGCGGAGCGACGAGGAGCATCGCGAGGGCGAGACGGCGCATGGGGTGGCTGGCGAGGGGAGATTGCGACCGAACAAAAGAGGACCGCTCGGTCGCAGCGCTCCTCTTCGTGCAGCATAAG
>PLMM01000063.1:441-4009 GCA_003142495.1 Gemmatimonadota bacterium
GTGATCTATAGGCAGCGCGCATCAATCGTGCGATGCTTTCAACCACATGCAGCGGCATCCGGATCAGCTCGAGTGCCAACCGGCACCTTCACACTCGCAATCACGACGAGGTTCACACCATGAGCAGTCACCGTCCTCCGCTGCTTTCCGATTTGCTTGCTGAGGCTAGCGAGGAATCGGTCGCCGCTCGCTCGCTCAGCGGGAATCGTCGGCAGTTTCTCGCGAAGGCATCGCGACTCGGATTGCTGCTGCCGGTAGCCGGTGCCGCGCTCGAGGCCTGCTACAAGGACGAAAAGGCCAGCACCGTTTCCAAGCCTACGGCGCAGGGCGACTCCGCAAGTACCGCGGCGATAGCACCCTCCCATCAGAACCCGGACAGTCGCGCCGACACCGCGCTTCACACCGCACACACACCATCGTCAGCGACGGGTCCCGCACTGGCCGGTGCCTCGAGCGCCGCATTCCATCGCTACGACCCCGCCCTTCCGCCGCTCGGATCGTCGAGGACGCTCACGCTGCACTGGAAAGCCAAGGAAGCGCCGATCAAAATCTCGGCATCGACTGTGGTCGCCGGCTGGACGTTCGAGGGAGACATCCCGGGTCCGATTGTGCATTGCCGGGTGGGCGACACGATCGACTTTACGCTCACGGTGGAGGGGGCGATTCCGCACTCGATGGATTTTCATGCGGCGCAGATCGATCCGAAAACGGCGTTTCGATCAGCCGCGCCGGGACAGTCGGTTTCTTATACCTTCAGGCCAAAATACCCTGGCGCCTTCCTCTACCATTGCGGATCGGCGCCAGTGCTGATGCACCTCGGGAGCGGAATGTTCGGCGCGATCATCGTCGACCCTGTAGAGCCGCTGGCGGCGGCGAAGGAATTCGTACTCGTACAAAATGAGTACTACCTGGCTGCGGCGGCGAATGGCGTTCAGGCCTCGGACTATAACAAGATGCTGGCGATGAACCCCGACATGGTGTGCTTCAACGGCCGGCCCAACCAATACATCGATGCACCGATTCGCGTGAAGCGGGGTGATCGCGTGCGTTTCTTCGTGGTGAGCGCTGGCCCGTCGCATCCGTGCAATTTTCACATTGTGGGCGAGCAGTTCGACACGGTTTATCTCGGCGCACCCCCGACATCAGCCATTCACGGCGTGCAGACCTTTTCCGTGGCGCCCGGCGGCGGGATGATATTCGAGTTGGTCGCGGATGTCGCGGGCGCATTCCCGTTCGTGAATCACGGCTTCGGTCATGGACAGAAGGGAGCGATCGGTGTGATGCTCGTCGAGTGAGCGGCACCGGTCCCGTCACGTTCCGGGGAACACGAGACCGTGCTCCTGACAGAGCCGCGGAATGCTCTCTGGCTGGAACTCGATGGCGTAGCGAGCGGGAAGATCCGACTCCGCCAGGATAGCCCCCGCATTCGGCGCGTTCGTCGCCGCCATCTGCTCCCCGAGCTCGTCGAAGAAGTGCTCGAAGCCCGCGGGCGAAATGATCTCAAGGATGCGGCACGGCCCATCGCCGGCGTTCCAGAACGTGTGCCACTGGTGTCGCGGCTTGAAGACGAGATCGCCGACCTCAGCGTGGACGACTTCGACCCCGAGCTGCGCACCCATGCGCCCCTCGAGCACGTAGCTGTACTCGTCCTCTCGCGCATGCCGGTGCAACGGAGCGACGAGCGTCTTGGGCGGGATCGGGTGCTCGACCAGCGAGACACTGCCACCGGACTCCTCGCCCCAGATCATGAAGCGTACACCGAGTGCGCGCAGGTCCACCGCCTTGCCCTCGCGGGGGCCGAGGATTCGTGGGCCGGCGGAGCCATCGAAGCGCGGCCGGATTGATGCAACGTACGGAGTGGTTGCCATGGGACTCTCCCGTCCTTGAGCCATTGTCTGAAAGTGCTGACTATCACTCTATGGTCGCGACGGCCATTGCGCGAGCAGCGCGGCAGTTCTCGGCGCACGCTCGGGCCGCGCCAGCAACTCACTGGCGAGGCGAGCGAGATCGGCGGGGACGACGGGATTTGAACCCGCCATCCCGTGAGCCCCATCGTGCAGTAGCAGAGTGGCGGAAGCCCGCACCCTCGCCGAAGTTTGCAGCTCAGATGACGACGATCGGCGCCGTCCACCGGAAGTTTCCCCACTCAATCACGAGCGTGCCTTTTCGCGCGCCGGTCGGTACGATGGAGACGGTGAACTTCTCAACCGGCGAGGTGGTCGTGTCGACCAACAAACTGTTCCTGCCGAGGTTGCGCTTCTCGTTGTAGTCCGTTCCCCATTGTCCGAATTGCTTGTTCACGATGAGATACGCGTGTCCGTCTTTGCGCGGCACGGTCCACAGCGTGTAGGTGCCGGCGGGCACGCGCATGCCGGCGAGCGTGATCGGCGCGGACGTCGTGAACTGTGTCGCCGCGTTGGCGCCGGTGCGCCACACCTCGTCGAACGGCATGATGTTGCCGAGCAGCACGCGTCCTCGCGCGAGTGGCCTTCCGTAATCGACCGTTAGAGTTGCGGCGCCGATGGTGGCGCGCGCAGTGTCGCGCACACTCAACTGCTTCATGCCGCCGGCAGACGTCTCGAGCGCCGCGAAGCGCTCGCCGATTGCCTCGACGTCCGGCTGCGTCGTGAGCCGCTCCACGTCAATCTTGTACGTCGATCGTGCTCCCGAATAGGTGAGCATGTGATGGAGCGAGTCGAAGGTCGCGTCGGCGTAGCCTGCCAGCCAGTCGTGGTGCAGCTCGGCCCTGCCGGGCGCGAGGAGTCGCACGACGCCGCTGTGCAAGGGGAAACGATCGAACTCGCGGTCGATGTAATATTGACGCAACGTCACGCTGTCTCCCGCGGCGACGGCGCGCTTCAGCGCCGCGCCGAAGTACAGGTCGGTGAGACTGTACATCTGCGGGAGATGCGGCATCGTCAGCGCGCCGCCCGTCGCGAAGGCGATCTTCTTGGTGCCGGCGGAGTCGCGCTTGGTGATGTGAACCGAGTCGGCGCTCACATCCGCAACTACGTGGCGCTCCCGCTGGTTCGTAGGCTCGCTCGGTGTGACGATATCCATCTCGAGATGCGTGATGGTTCCGTCGGCGGCCATGCGAATCGTGGTGTGACGACGGCGCACGCGCGGGAAGCGGTCGACTTCGTCGCTCACGATCTCGTCGCCGCGGCGTGTGACGCGCTCGACGGAGACGGTGTCGTTGCCCAGGCGAGCGATGAAGCCGTAGTGCTCGGGAGGCTTGCTGGACTGGCAAGCCGCGAGGGCGAGGATGACAATCGCGATGCACTTCATCGTCGATCGCCGAATGAGGTCAATGCGTCCCGATCGCGCCCACATCGTAGCTGATTCGTCATGCCCGCATTGTGTCACGATTGGGAGCCTCCGGCAATTCCAGTGGGGCGATTCACACACATTCCGCACAGACTCCGTGCAACGCGGGACCGTCGCGGCTTCTCCTGGCCTTCGAGAGAACGACAAGCACTACCCTCTCGGCACCCGAGAGGAGCGCACCGTGGCTCACCCGTACGACGGTCGCGGAAGGAAGTCGGTGCTGCCGACGTTGGCCTGCATG
>PLMM01000106.1 GCA_003142495.1 Gemmatimonadota bacterium
CCCGCGGATGCGGACGCGGTGCTCCTCATCGAGCTCGACGGCCTCAATGCGGGACTCGACGCGGATGTGGCGCTCGTCGAGCAGCACTGTCTCTCCGCTGGCGCGCGCACCGTACGCATTGCGGCGAACGAGGAGGAGCGCGCGCGCCTCTGGCAGGGGCGAAAGAAAGCGTTCGGCGCGATGGGGCGGATCGCGCCGGATCTCGTCGTGCAGGATGCCGTCATTCCGCGTACGAAGCTCCCCGATGTGCTGCGCGAGATCGCGGCGATCGCCGATCGCTGGCAGATCCAGGTGTGCAACGTCTTCCATGCGGGCGACGGGAATCTGCATCCGAACATCGGCTACGACTCGCGCAACGCGGATGAATCGAAGCGCGTGGGCTTCGCGATGCGCGACATCATGCAGGCGTGCATCGACGCGGGCGGCACGATCACGGGCGAGCACGGGATCGGCCTCGACAAGCTCGAGTACATGCCGCAGATCTTCTCGCCGGAGTCGCTCGCGGCGCAGTGCTCGCTGCGCGACGCCTTCGATCCCGAGCGGCGCGCGAATCCGGGGAAGGTCGTCCCCGTGCACTCGTGTCGCGAATGGAGAGGCGCGTGAGCACTGCGGCCGTGCAACATCGCGTGCGCGCGGGTGCGCGACTAGGAGCAGGAGCCGCCGCTCCAGCGGCGGCGATACGAATAGTGGGCGGCGGCGGCTGGCTCGACGCCGGCCGTCCCGTTTCGAGCTCGGAATCGATCTCGCTTGCAGATGACGCCGCGATCGTCGAGTACGTGCCCGGCGACCTCACGCTCACCGCGCGCGCGGGCGCGACGCTCGCGAGCATCTCGAAGGCCACGAGCGCGGAGGGACAGTGGCTCGCGCTCGATCCGTTCGGCGCGCCAACCGGAACCCTCGGCGCCACGATCGCGACCGGATCCTCTGGCCCGCTCGCGCACGCCTTCGGCACGCCGCGCGACACGGTGCTCGGCCTCGAGGTCGTCACGGGCGCGGGCGAGATCGTGCGCACGGGCGGGCGCGTCGTGAAGAACGTTGCGGGCTTCGATCTCACGCGGCTCTTCACCGGCGCGTGGGGCACGCTCGCGGTGATCACGGAGGCGACGGTGCGTTTGCGCGCGCGCCCCGAGCGCGACGAGACGCTCGCAATCGCGCTCCCCGCTGAGAGCGAGATGGACGGGTGGCTCGCGAGGCTGCGCGCGCTTCCCTTCTCTCCGCTTGCGCTCGAGATGGTGAACGCCACGCTCGCCACCGCGCTCGGCCTCGATCCGCGCGCGCTCCTCCTCGCGCGACTCGGCGGCAACGAACACTCGGTGCGCGCGCAACACCAGCTGCTGGGCGCCTTCGGCGATTCGTCCGCTGCTCCGACGAGTGTGTGGAGCGCGCTCGCCGCGATCGAGTCCGCCGGTGCCGCGGTCGTGCGCGTGTCCGCGCCGCCGTCGCGCCTGCACGCGCTCTGGGCTCGCCTCGCCGTGGGCTCCGATCCCACCGCGCTCGCGCACGCGACCGTCGGACGCGGCATCGTGCGCTGCCTTCGGCCGTCCTCGAGCGCGACACCGATCGCCGTGTGGCTCGACGCCATCTCGCGCACAGAGGGCACGCACATCTTCGAGCGCCTCTCCGCGTCCGAGTGGAGCAGAGTCCCCTCGCGCGTGATCGATCCGCTCTCTCGCGCCGTCCGCATCGCCTTCGATCCCGCGCAAATTCTGAATCGCGGCATTCTCGGGGATCACGCGTGACCGAGTCGTTCACCGCGCCCGCCTGCGCCATTCCCGGCACTCCGCTCGCCGATGCGAGCGCCGGCATTTCCGCGTGCGTGCACTGCGGCTTCTGCCTCCAGGCGTGCCCAACCTACCTCGCGCTCGGCGACGAGAACGACTCGCCGCGCGGACGCATCTACCTCATGCGCGCGCTGGTCGAGGGCGAGCTCCCGCTCGACGATCCTTCCGTGCACACGCACATCGATCGATGCCTCGGCTGCCGCGCCTGCGAAACGGCGTGTCCGTCCGGCGTGCCGTACGGCGCGCTACTCGAGGCGACGCGCGCGACCATTGCGGAGGTGAAGCGCCCGCCGCTGCGCGCGCGCGTCATTCTCGCGCTCTTCGCGCATCGCGGGCTCATGCGCATCGCCGTCGCGGGCACGCGCGCGCTTCGTGCGACGCGGCTTCCGAGGCTCCTCTCGCGCCTCCCCGGCGATCTCGGCTTCGCCTTCGCGATGCTCGCCTCGAGTGAGTCGCCACTCCCGCGCAGCGCGTACACTCCGCGCGGCGATGGAAGTCGTGGAACGTTCGCGCTACTCCGCGGCTGCGTAATGGAGGGGCTCTTCACCGCCGCGAACCGCGCGACGGAGCGCACGCTCGTCGCCAACGACTACACCGCCGTCGAGGCGCCGGAGCAGCACTGCTGCGGCGCGCTCCACGCGCACGCCGGCGATCTCGACACCGCGCGTGCCCTCGCGCGCAGGAACATCGCGGCGTTCGAGCGCTCGGGCGCGGAGTACGTGGTGACGAACGCGGCGGGGTGCGGAGCGCTGCTCAAGGAGTACGACCATCTCCTCGCCGCTGACAGCGCGTGGGCCGCGCGCGCGACGAGCTTCGCGGAGCGCGTGCGCGACGTGAGCGAGCTCCTCGCCGCCGCGGGCCCGCGCGTGGGCGCGCCGTTGCCGTTTCGCGTCACCTACGACGCGCCGTGCCATCTGCAGCACGCGCAGCGCGTCTCCGCTGCGCCGCTGAAAGTGCTCGACGCGATTCCCGGCCTCGAGCGCGTCGCCCTCGTCGACTCGGATCAGTGCTGCGGAAGCGCAGGCATCTACAATCTGCTGGAACCGGCGCTCTCCGCCGCCGTGCTCGCGCCGAAGATCGCGCACATCGAGCTCACGGGCGCATCGCTCGTGGCCACAGGGAATCCCGGCTGCCTCATGCAGATCGGCGCCGGGATGCGCCGCGCAGGGCTCTCGGCGCGCACGGTGCATCCCGTCGAGCTGCTCGACGCGTCCTACGCCGCGGCCACGCGCAGCAAGGCGTAGCGCACGCCGGACGCTCCGTGATAAGCTTGCCATATGATCGGGTCGCTGTTCTGCGAAGTTGAAGGTGTGTTGGCGAATACGGCGCCGCTGAGACGCGCGGCACTCCTTCGCACGCTGGCGGACGAGGGAATCACCCCCTCCAACGCCGGCAACTTCGCCGACGATGTCGCCGACAGCACGCGCGACGCAGTGCTCCGTGCTGTCCGCAGCCACGCGATCGCAGACGACGAAAGCGCGATCACCCTCCTCGCCCTTCGCGCCGACCGGCACTTCGCGCTCCTCGTGCAGTCCGGCGTATCGCTCGCACCAGGCGCCCGCGAGCTGATCGAGCGCGCAGTCGCGAGCTGCCGCCTCGCGATCGTCACCGGCCTCGCTCGCGCGACCGTCGACTCGCTGCTCGCGCTCGCGGCGTTGGATGGTGCCTTCGAGGTGATCATCGCGGCCGAGGATGTTGCGGCGGCGAAGCCCGCGCCGGACGGCTATCGCAAGGCGCTCGAGCGCATGCATCGCAAGCGGCCGCTCGATGCGCGCGTCGCGCTCGCACTCGAGTCGAGCGCGGCCGGCGCCCGCGCCGCGCGCGCCGCAGGACTTCGCTGCGCAGTCGTCGCTCCCTTCCGCGTCGAGAGCATCGTCGACGCGAGCGCGATGCTCACGTCGCTCGAGGGCGAGACGCCCGCCACGCTCGATGCGATGCTCTCGCTCCGAGCCGCCCGATGACCGCCGGTCCGATCATCTCCGGCGAGTTTCCCGCGCTCGGCGTCGTCGCCGGCCATTCGGTGACGCTGCACTACGGCAACATCGCCGGCGAGTACGCCGCGCTCGACGAAGGCGCGATGCTCACCGACCGCAGTGTGCGGGGGCGCATGCGTCTCGATGGGCCCAAGGCGGCCGAGATGCTCACGGGGCTCGTCACGAACGACGTGCTCGCGCTCACGCCGGGACACGGGCAGTACGCCGCGGCGCTGAGCCCGAAGGGACGAATAGTCGCCGACGTCCGCATCTTCTCGCGCTCGGATCATCTGCTCGTCGACGTCCCGCCGCGCGCGCGCGCGGGATGGGAGACGCTCGTGCGGAAGTATCTCAATCCGCGCGTCGTCCCGTACATCGATGTTGCGACGGAGATGCGACAGCTCGCCCTCGTCGGCGTCGCGGCGCGCTCCATACTAGGCCCCGCCGCCGGCGTCACGCGCGAGGCGCTCGCCACGCTCGCATCGTACTCGCACATCGACGCCGAGATCGGCGGGCGCCCGGTGATGATCGCGCGCATTCCGGATCTCGCGGCCGAGGGATTCGAGCTCTTTTTCCCATCGGATGCCTTCGGCGCGATCTGGCAGCGGCTGTTGGCCGGCGGTGCAACGCCCGGCGGCCTGCTCGCGTGGGAGATCGCGCGCATCGAGAACGGCCGCCCCGAGTGGGGGATCGACATCGACGACACGACGATCCCGCAGGAGGCGAATCACGACGAGCTGCACGCGATCTCGTACACGAAGGGGTGCTACACCGGGCAGGAGGTCGTCGCGCGCATTCACTTTCGCGGCCACGTCAACCGGCACCTTCGTGGTCTGCTGCTCGGACACAGCGAGCCCGCGCCGGAGCGCGCGCCGATCCTGTCGCAAGACGGAAAGCAGATCGGCGACGTGCGCTCGAGCGCGCTCTCGCCGCGCATGGGCGCGATTGCGCTCATCATGGTGCGGCGCGAGATCGAAATGGGAACCACGATCGTCGTCGAGGGCGCGAGCGGCACGGCCGAGGGAAAGGTCGTTCCGCTGCCATTCGCGCGGGAGTGACGCGCGCGCTCGTCACCGGCGCGACGGGGCTCGTCGGCTCCTACATCGTCGATCGGCTGCTTGCGGATGGGTGGGGCGTACGCGCGCTCGTCCGCGATCCCGCTTCCGCAACGTGGCTCGGCGCCGCCGGTGCAGAGCTCGCACGCGGCGATCTCGCTGATCCCGATTCGCTGCGCGCCGCGATGGCCGGCTGCGACACGGTGTTCCACTGTGCCGCACTGATCGGCGCGAGCGGCGACTGGGCGAGCTTTCAGCACGCGAACATCGATGGCACGCGCGCAGTGGTCGACGCCGCGTCCGCGGCCGGCGCGCGCCTCGTCCACACGAGCAGCGTCGCGGTCTACGGCAGCGCCGCTCGCTATCGCTCCGCGCCAACGGATGAGGACACGCCGCTCGCGCCGCTCCCCGAGCATTCGTACTACGCGCGCTCGAAGCGTGAAGCCGAGCAGATCGTGCTCGATGCCCACGCCATGGGCGAGCTGTGGGCGACGGCGATTCGTCCGCCGATGATCTACGGGAAGCGCGATCGCCAGCTCGTCCCCCGCTTCGCGCGCGTGATGCGCACCGGCTTCTTCCCGCTGTTTGGAGGCGGACGTTCGATATTTTCGCTCGTGCACGCCTCCGCTGTCGCCGATGGCGCCGTGCGCGCCGCCCGGCACGACGCCGCAGGCGGACGCGCCTTCAACCTCGCCAACGACTTCCCGGTCACCGTCGCGAACATGGTGCAGCTCGGCGCGAACGGCCTCGATCGTCGCGTACGCGGCGTGTCGATCCCGACCGCCGCCGCGCGCGCATCGTTCTCCGCGCTCGGTGCCCTGGCCGGACTCGCGAATCAGAAGGCGATGGCCGAGCAACTCCCCGGCACCGTCGATACGTTTACGCGCGACAACCCATTCACATCCGAGCGCGCGCGATGCGAGCTTGGATGGACGCCGACGATGCGCCCGGAAGTCGGCATCCCGGAAGCATTCGCCTGGTGGCGGGAGCAACGCGCATGACCGATGCAGCATCGATCGCGATCGAACCCGAGCGCGTGGCGCTCAAGGAGTGGGCGGTGCTCGTCGAGGCCATGGCGCGCGGCAACTTCATCGCGATGATCCGGAAGGGCGGCATCCGCGAGAATCGCGCGGGCTTCGACGTTCGTCACGATCGTTTTCTTCTCTACCCGACATACTTCCACGAAAAGCGCAACGAGCTCGCCGAGCGCTTCCACTCGACGCTCGAGGCGGCGCATGCGCATCGCCCACCCGAGGGGATGATCGAGCTGCGCTACGTCGCCAACGTCGCCGCGGTATGGCTGGTGACGGATCTCGAGCAGCTCCGCGCGATCGATCACGAGCACGGGCTTACCTGGGGCGCCGTCGAATCGCGCTTTCGATACCGCGATGAGCCGCGCGTGCACGTGGTTGCGGTGCGCGTCGCGAAGCTGCCGGCGGTGGTCACGATCCCCGAGGTGCGTCGCTACACGGGCTGCGTCTCGTGGGTGAAGCTCGATGAAGACGTCGATGTCGACGGCGCGCGCCCCGTCATGGACGACGAATCGTTCGCTGGGCGCTTAGCGAAGCTCGAGAGCGCGCTCGGTCCGATTTCGTAGGGGCAAGTAACGGCAACTGCTGAACACGAATCCAACGGTGATCTCAACCGGTGAAT
>PLMM01000299.1 GCA_003142495.1 Gemmatimonadota bacterium
TGTGATGTTGTTGATTTGCGAGGCTTTGGTGAAACTTTCCGTTTCAGCCAAATCGCAAAACACCTTGAGACTTTCGATTTGCATGAGGGTTTTTGGTTGTTAGTAAACTTGGATTATTAGTCAACGGAACGTTCGCGAGACTCCACGGTGAGCGCCTGGTGCACCCGGATGAGCAGATCGTGACTGGTGTAGGGCTTTTGCAAAAACATCAGGTCGATTTGTTGGTCTGGCGGCAACACACAACCGCTCGCGCACAAAATACGCACCGCCGGTGCGATCTGCCGCATGCGATCGGCCATCTCGCGTCCCCCCATCGTCGGCATCACGATGTCAGAGACCACGAGATCGATCGCGCCGTCGTAGCGCTCGCACTGCTCGAGCGCCTGCGCGCCGTGTTCTGCCTCGAGCACCTTGTAGCCACTCCGCTCGAGAATCCGGCGCATGAGGCCGCGTAGCGCCGTCTCGTCCTCCACCAAGAGTATCGTGGGCGGACTGTCCGACGGTGTGCGCTCGTAGTGCACGGCGGGTGGCTGCTCCTGCGCCGACTCCGCGAGCGGCAGATAGATCGTGAATGCCGCCCCCTTGTTGGGCTCGCTCTGCACGAAGGTGTAGCCGCCGCTCTGCTTCATGACACCGAACACCGCCGATAGCCCGAGCCCCGTTCCCGTGCCACGCTCCTTCGTCGTGTAGAACGGCTCGAAGATGCGGCCGTGCAGCTCGCGCGCGATGCCGCGTCCCGTGTCATCCACCGTGAGCCAGCCGTACACGCCCGCGACGATCGGCACGTCGCCGCCGGTCGGATCGCGCTCAAGGCGTCCCTTCCCGGTGCTCAGCGTGATGTGTCCGCCGGCGAGCGTCGCTTCGCGCGCGTTGACTACGAGGTGGATCAGTGCCTTCTCGACCTGCGCCGGATCCGCGCGCACGTGAATCGGCTTGACGTCCAGGTCCAGTGTCAGCGTTACCGCATCGCCCGTGATGCCGCGCAGCATGCGCTCTGCATCGCGCGCCACGGCATTGAGGTCGACAACGTTCGGCACCAGCACCTGCTGCCGTGTGAACGCGAGAAGCTGGCGCGTGAGCTCGGCCGCGCGGGCCGACGCATCCGCGATCGCGCGCACGTCCACGCCGCGCGCGTCGTCGGGCGCGAGCGAATCCGCCATGAGGTCGCAGCTGCACTTGATCGCCGCGAGAATGTTGTTGAAGTCGTGGGCGATTCCGCCGGCGAGCCTCGCGACGGCATCCAGCTTCACCCCCTGCAAGACCTGTCGCTCCAGTCGCTTGCGATCGCCGAGGTCGGTTCCGAGCTCCAGCGTGACTTCGCTCGCGAAGCCGTGCGAGAGGTGCTGCGACTTGACCGAGAGCTGAGCGGTGCCGCCCGAGCGCGTGGGGCGCGCGATCTCGCGCGGGCGATCGCCGGCCTCCACGAGCGGGAAGGGCGCGTTCCTTCCCAGCACCTCGCTCGCCCGCCAGCCAAATACTCGCTCCGCCTGCGCGTTCCAGAGGACGATGTGATTCGAGCTATCCCAGCCGATGACCGTGAGCTGGGCCTGCGCGAGGATCGCCGTGAGAAGGGCGGAATCGCTCGAGGGCGGCAGGTGCGAAAACTCGTTCACGCGCGCGCAATCTCCCTCGACAGGGCTCACGCCCCGCGTTTGCTTCCACTTCCATGGAACGTCAACGCTAGTCGTTTTCCGTCGACCCTGCTACCCGCACACACAATGCATCCGATCTGGATCGAACTGTTCACGCCGGGCGAGCCGCTCGTCGCCAAGGTCGTTCGCACGATCATCGTGTACTTCTTCCTGTTGGTGGGATTGCGGCTCGCGGGGAAGCGCGAGCTCGGGCAGTTCAATCCCTTCGACCTGGTCGTGCTGCTCGTGCTCTCCAACACGCTGCAGAACGCGATCATCGGTAACGACAACTCGATCACCGGTGGCATCATCGGTGCCGCGCTGCTGCTGGTGCTGAATTACGGCATCGTGCGCTTTCTCTTTCTGCATCCGAAGATCGACAAGGTGGCCGAGGGAGACAACGTGGTGCTCGTGCTGCACGGCGAGGTGCTGGAGGATGCGCTCAAGCGGCAGCTCATCACGAAGGCCGAGCTGATGTCGGCGGCGCGGCGTCAGGGGATCGACTCCGTGGGCGACATCGAGTGCGCGCGGCTCGAGGTCGGTGGCGCGCTCACCTTCGTGCTGAAGCATCCAACGAGCGATGAGTTCTGGCGCAAGGATGCGATGGAGCGCCTCAAACGAATCGAGGAGATGCTATCCGAGCGGAGGTGAGCTCAGCGCAGCCAGTCGTCGACGTTGGCGGCGACGAAGTCGTCGTCGGTGAGCTCGGGGTGCACGCGCGCGACTCGATCGATCTCCTCGAGCTGTCCCTCGGATAGCCCCTCGTTCGGATCGAGACACCAGATGCCGGCCATCAGCCGCTGGCGGCGCAGAATCTCGTGGAGTCCGGCTACGCAGCCGGCGAAGGCGTGGCGCACATCGAAGAGTGCGCCATTCGCGTCGGTGAGCGCGGCGGCTCGCGTGAGCCAGCCGCCCCAACTGCGATCGGCGACGGCCGCGTTACGCGTTGTTCTGATCTCCTCCAGCACCTCCACCGCGCGACGCGTCCACACGGACCATTGCCCGAGCAACCCGCCCACGATCTGCGGCGCGCGCTCGCTGTAGCCGAGCGGAGGGAACGCGGTGAGCAGATCGAGGACGATCTGGTCGTCGTTCCCCGTGTACAGCGCGATGTCGCTGCGTCCGGAGTCCGCCACCGCGCGAATGACGTCGAGCGTCTGATAGCGATTGAAGGGCGCAATCTTGATCGCGATCACCGGCGTGATCTGTGCGAAGGCGCGCCAGAATTCGTAGCGGAGCACGCGCCCACCGACGGCGGGCTGCAGATAAAAACCAATCAGCGGTAGCACTTCGCCGATCGCGCGGCAGTGCTCGAGCAGCTTCTGCTCGGGCGCATCGTGCAGCGCGCCGAGGCTGACGAGCGCCGCATCGTAGCCGAGATCGTGCGCGAGCCTCGCCTCACTGCGCGCCTGCTTCGTATCGCCGCACACGCCGGCGATGCGCGCGAAGGGGCGCGGATCCGCGCGTAGCGACGCGGTGGCAGTCTCGGCGGCGAGGGCGAGGACGGGTGCGAGCAGCGCGTGCTTCCTGTCGCGAATGTTGAATTGCGTGGTGTGCACGCCAACCGCGATGCCCCCCGCACCGGCCGCGACATAGTAGCGCGTGAGCGCGCGCTGATGCTTCTCGTCGAGCGTGCGAGCGGCGGTGAGGGCGAGCGGATGCGCGGGGATCACGTGACCGCGCGCGAGGTGGCTCCGAATGTCGCTCACGCTCAGAAGGCGCCCGTGCGCTCTTCGAAGTGCGTTGGTTTGCCAAGAAGCGGATACCCCGCGCGGAGCCAGCTCGCGACGCGCTCGAGCAGCGTGTCGAGCGAGACGGATGGCGCGCCGAAAGTCTCGTGCGCGAGCGCCGAGTTGCTGAGCAGCGCATCGGGCGCCTCGCTCCCCGTGAAGATCGGTACGCGTTCGAACAGCTCGCCGAAGCGAGTGGCGAGCGCGCGCACCGCGAGCGTCTCCGCGCCGGTGACGTTCACCACGAATGGCGGCGCGCTCGCGTGCGCCAGGCAGCGGAGCGCCCAGTCGTTCGCATCACCCTGCCAGATCACATTCACGTGCCCCATCCGCAGGTCGACCGGGTCGCCACGCATCACGCGCGACGCGATGTCGACGAGCACGCCGTAGCGGAGATCGACGGCGTAGTTGAGGCGCACGATGGCGACGCGCGTTCCGCGTCGCGCGGACGCGTCCTCGAACACGCGCTCGCGGCCAAGACAGCTCATGGCGTATTCGCCCACGGGTGCGGGCGCATCGCTCTCGCGCGAGCCGCCGCCGAGCACGGAGCTCAGCGCATACACGTTGCCGGTCGAGAACGCGACGATCCGCGAGCTCGCGTATCGCTCCGCCGCGATCGACGGAAGAACGACGTTTTGAGCCCACGTCGACGACGGCGCGTCGCTCGTGCCGAATTTCTGTCCGGCCATGAACATGACGTTCGGCGCATCCGGGAGCGCGACGACTGCGCGGCGGTCGAGCAGGTCGCACTTCACCGTCTGGATGCCGGCATCGTGCAGCGAGCGCTCGGCCTTCGTCGAGGAGAAGCGTGACGCGGCGATCACGCGATCGTGGGTGCCGAGCGAGTCGATCGCGCGCTTCGCCATGCGCGCGAGCGTGGGTCCCATCTTTCCGGCGGCGCCGAGCACGAGGATGTCGCCCGGCGTGGTACGCAGCGCAGCGAGCAGGGCGCTCGAGGGCGCCGAGAGCGCATCCTCGAGCTCGGCCTCGCTCGCGAAGCTCACGCGCGCAGGTAGTCGGGCTGCCACTCGCGGATCGCCTGTTTCACGTCGCGATTGGTCGAGAGCTCGTTCGAGCGCACGCGCGCGATGAGCGCGGGAAGCTCGGCGTCCGATGCAAAGCGGAGCGCGATGAGCCGGGCGGGCGCGAGATTGGCGAGCGCGTCGGCGGCGGCCGCGGCGCCGAGCACTCGCTCGAGTCGCAGTCGCATCTCGAGACGGATCACGCGGTTCTGCACGACGAGCACCATCGTGCGGCCGGCGAACAGCGCCGCGTTCACGCCGGCGGCGAGGACCACATTTGCCAGCGCGGCGAGCGACGGAACGCGCACCAGCACGTAAAGCGTGTAGACGAGATAGATCGCGAGCAGTGGCGACGCGATGAAGTGAAAGAGCGGGAAGTAGCGCGTGTGGTTCTCGAAGCTCTGCGTTTGCGAAGCCATGTTTTCACCTGAAAGTGAAGTAGTCCAGCGTCAGGCCGCGAAGCGGTCTGCGTTTGCTGCGTAGCTCTTCACGCGCGCGACCATCGCCGAGAGCCCCGTCTCGCGAGCGCCGAGCCCGATGTTCTCCATCATGATGCGCACGAAGTCGGCGGGGATGGCAAGCGTCGTCGCCGGCGGCTGGTCGTTCACGGCCGTGAACAGAATCGAGAGGAAGGCGGCGATCGTGGGCGACTGGCGGATGTTCACGTCGGCGAAGAAGTGGAGCCTGCCCTCGCGATACTCCGGAAAGATGTCGACGCGCGTCTGGCACTCGGGGATCACGAAGTTGGTTCGGTCGATCGCCGCATAGCGCTCGGGAAGTGGCTCGAGCTTCTTCGCGTACGAGAGAAGCGCCTGCATTTTCTCCTCGCGGCTCAGCATCCGAAACTGCGTGAGCACGCGATCGATCGAAGGTGGCACGGGGAGGGGGAGCGATGCCGATTCGTCAGCCATGGGTGAAGACTAACGGCCCTCAATGTACGCGGGGAGCAGGCGTTGGCCACCCGCGGGCGCAAGGCTAGCCTTCGTGTCGCGCGGCGGTTGGTGCGCGCGGTCATTTCTCAAGGGAGCGAAGCATGCCGACACGCAACGCATCGGCCGTCTGGGAAGGCGGCCTGCAAAAGGGGAAGGGAAGTTTTTCCGGCGCGAGCGGGAAGATCGGAGGCACGTACTCGTTCGGCACGCGCTTCGGCGAGGAGCCGGGGACGAACCCGGAGGAGCTACTGGCGGCGGCCGAGGCTGCCTGCTTCAGCATGGCGCTCAGCCTGGGGCTCGAGCAGGCGGGGTCGCCGCCGACGAAGGTCGAAACGAAGGCCGCGTGCACGAT
>PLMM01000289.1 GCA_003142495.1 Gemmatimonadota bacterium
TCGCCAGCCTTTTGCGAACCCGCACCCGCGGCACCGCCAGCGCTCGGCGCTTCCTCCTGTGCACGAGGATCGTTGCCCGCCGCAGTGCTCTGTGCCGCTTCGGCCTTCTCCGACCCGACACTCCCCGCTGCCCCAGCCGCTCCTCCCGTCGCCGTCGCTCCCTGCGCCGCTGATCGAGGCGCGATCGACGCGATCGCTCGCTGCTTCAGTCCACATCCCGGCGGATTCGCCGACCCGCGCGCCGCAGCGAGCGTGAGCGGTGCCATCGCCTGCATCTCGACACCCGGCACGCGCAGCTTCGCATCGAGCTGGCTCCCTGGGTATTTCGCCGTGATCGTCGCCGCTTCGCCGACGGTTCCCGTCTGACACGCGCACGCGGAGAAGATACTCGCGCCGTCCTGTTTGCCGACGACGTCGACGCCGTTCGCCGTCGTTGCGCTCATGTCGAAGTCGGCGATCGACACGCGCTGTCCCGCCGGTCCGCGCGGCGTGTCCTTTCCCGTCGAGTCACGAATCGTGAGGGACACTGCCGAGCATCCGCCGATCGCCAATGCGCTCACCGTCGGCTGCACCGTCACGAGCCACGCGCCACTCGTGCTCGACCCCGACGCATCGCATCCAGGCGCATTGCCGCTGCTCGCGCCCGCGACGATCGGCACCGACGTCGTTGTCGTGAAGGCCACCCCGGGCACGCGCACCTTTGGCGCGATCCATCTGCTCGGATACGTCGCCGCCACCGTCGCCACCGTTCCCGCCGGTGCCTTCGGACACGCGCACACCGAGAAGCTGCTCGCGCCATCGTACTTCCCCACAGCCGAGCGCGCAGACGGTGCGCTCACGCTGAAATCAAAATCCGACATCGACACGAGCTGTCCATTCGGTCCGCGCGGCCACTCGCTCTTCGCGCTCTTCAGATCGAGCGCGACCGCGCTGCATTCACCGACTGCGAGCGCCTTGCGAGTCATCGAGAGGGTGGCGATCCACGGGCCCCGCTCCTGCGCGCTCGCGTGTGAGAGGACGACCAGCTGCGGGATCAACGGCAGCAGCGCGAGCATCGGGCGCATTGGGCGCATTGGGCGCATACGTCTTCCTCTCTCGCCGATGTTACCTACGGCATCCGCTCGACTTTGAGATACAGGATGTACATCCCCTGCAGATCATCGGCGGGACTCTCGAAGAGCTGCACAGCGATCGTTCCCGGCGGCGGCGCCGGCAGCACCACCGGTGGTGCGCCATAAATAGCGAAGACTCCCGGAGCAACGGTGGCCGGATTGTACGTCGCCAGCTTCGCGAGCGTCGCCTCCAGGATCTCGCGCGTGATCACGATCGCTCGGCGCGGCAGCACGGGGCCCGATGCGATGCCGCCCGTTCCGCCCACTCCGTGCATCCCGACGCCGATGGGCCGGTCATAGGACCCCGCCGTCAGCGCCGCGATCGGACCAAAGCCGATCATCGCGAGCTCGAAGATCCCGCCCGCAGTCATGTGCAATCCGAATGATGTCTCGAGCGTTCCGGACGGAGTGATCAGCCCGAGCTGTGTTCCCGCGACCGCCTGCTGCACAGCCGGATCACTCCAGATCTGAATGACGTTCGACTGCTCGCTCTGATGCCACTTGTTGAAGCCGTCGGGAATTCCGTCGAACTCCCAGAGCGTAGGAAGGATCACGACGGCGTCCTTCGCATTCGTCAGCGCACCCTGCCACACCAAGAACGGAAACGTGTTGTTGGTCGGCGCAACGCCGTACGTCTGTGATGGATCGGCCACCGCCGGAAAGACATCGTACTGCGCAAGCCCGCCGTCCTGCGTGGCGGTGCCACCTTGAATGCGCGAGTTCTTGACCGCGGCATCGGAACCTGTGAGGCGATTCGATATCTGTCCTACACCGGCCAGGAGCCGCTCGCCGAAATCGAGCCCGTCGTATCCGCGCTCCCCGATGACGTTCGTGCGGCGGAGATCCTGATCAACGAGCTGGCTCGTCGTGCGGTCATAGTGAAAGGTCATGAAGCCGCCGTACACCTCGTCTCCATGCCCATCGCGCGAGAGGAAATCATCCTTCGTCTGATGTAGCACGCGGAAGCCGGTTGCGATCACGCGATAGTTGGTCGTTGCCGCAGGGGCCGTATTCGTCGGCACCGTCGTCTGCCCGCCGCCGGGCGGATACGCTGTTCCCGACGGTGGCGACGGGCCCGTGACGACACTCGCCGTGACCTGTAGCTGCGTCTTTGAGAACGCGCTCGCGGGCGTGCTCACAGGACCGGGCATGTAGTAGCTGCCGACGCTCCACGACTGCGCGCCCATCGGCACGTTATTGACCACCTGCGCCGTTCCCGCCGACACGGTCACGCCGGTATTCGGCAGCCCCGCGCCCCACACTTGATAGTACGCGACACCGGGAACGGGATCCCACGTGAGCACCACCATCGCAGGGCCGGCCTGCACCGCGGTGAAACGTGCCGGATTCACCGGGACGATCGCTGCCTGTGAAGGATCCCGCCCAGCAGGCGGCGCCAATGCTACTGGGCCACCGACAATTGGCACTCCCGTTCGCACGACCGTCGATGGCAGCGCCGCCACAGTTGCGGGCGGCGTGACGGCTGCCGGAGTTCCGGTTGCCGGAGTTACAGCCGTCGGCGTTCCCGTTGACGGTGTGCCCGTCGCCGGCGTCGCCGTCGTCGGCGTGCCCGTCGACGCCGGAGGCGTCTGCAGCGGGTTGTGTCCGCCGCTCACCACCGTGGGCGGCGCACCCCCTCCGGGAACCGAGATCGCGACCGTCGTCGTCACCAGCACGTTGTCGCATCCCACCGGACTGTTCGTTCCGTGCGCCGGCGTCACCGGCAGCTCGATGTACGACTGGAACGCGAGCCCCGGCACCTTCGACTTGTCGGGCAACGATACCGCCGGGTACGTCGCCATCACGTGGATTGTCGATCCCACCGCTGCCGCCGGACACGCACACACCGCCCACGAATTCGGACCATCGTACTTCCCCACCGCCGCATTCCCCGACGCGGTCCAATCGAAATCCGCGATCGTCACGCGCCCGCCACTCGGGTTGCGCGGGATGTCTTTCCCTGACGCATCGAGCAAGTCGATATACAACGGCAGGCACTGCCCGATCGCCACATAGTTAGTAGCAGGATGCAACGACACCTGCCACGGCACCTGCATCCCGCCACCCACGATCTGCAGATTCGTGCGCGGCCGTGTCGTCGGAAGCACGACGTTAGGTCCGACGCCCTGCGCGCGCGCCGGCGCGACGCACAACACAAGCGACACAGCCGCAAGTAGCATCGCCATGCGCGCGATGTTGCGCACCGCGTTGCGCACCGAGCGCGAACCCATGTTCGTCATCTACTTCACCTTCACGATCTCGACGCGCTGCTCCTTGTCCTTCCCGATCTTCCCCGGTAGCACCTCTTCACCCAGCTGCCCGCCCGCCTGCAGCGACGATATGACCACCGTCGTGCGTTGCGCGCCGAGCGACGCGATCTCCTGGTCCGAATATTTCTTGTCCATGTAGACGTCGACGCGATAGCTGCCGCCCGCCGCCTTCATCGCCTGCCCCGCGCTCAACATCAGATCCATGAATCCCTGCGTCGCGGGAGCCGACACGCTCGGATTCCCATGCACCCAGTCGATTTTCTTGATGACGAGCTTTCCCTTCTTGATCTCATCCGCGACGGTGCCCGAGAGCTTCATCTGCTCGCCCGACGCCTCGGTGGTGATCTCGCCGCCACCCGTGCCGCCGGTCGCGATTGACGCAGCCTTCATCTGCTCAGTCGCCCCCTGCATCCCCGCCAACCCCTGCGCCGTCGCAGTCATCCCCGCCGCGCCACCGGGCATCCCCGGCATCCCCGGCATCCCCTACGCCCCGCCAGCCGCCGGTTTCCCCGCAATCGCTCCCGCGCCAAGCGACCCCGCCGCACCCACCGCCGCGTTGGCCAGCACTCCCTTCCCGCCCATTCCCCCCACGCCCCCGAGTCCCGCGCCGCCCATCCCCGGAATGCACGACTGCGCGTTCGCCACCCCCGAGCTTATTGACGTCTTGTTCTTCGCCGCCTCAGCCGCGCCCATCATGTACTGTCCGCCGGGAAGCGCCTGGCACACCGCCGCCTTCGTGATGTTCTGGACCGTCTTGTTGTGCGCGACGCTCTTCAGCTTCCCGAACATGCCGCCCTTCTTGTGAACCGATGTGTCGACCGGTGCCGCCGAGACCGCGATCGATCCGTCCGACTTCCCCTTCGTCAGGCTGTCCGCCGCCTGCGCTCGCGCCGACACCGCGATGAACTGTCCGACCGCCGCGAACGCGACCACAACGACACGAGAGTGGCTCTTCATCGGACTGCTCCTCAGCTGGAGTGGCGTGCGAGCGGGGAGCGCGCTGCGTGCGACGCAGCGGGCCTCCCCTATCTATGCCCGCAGGACAGAGAAACGACCGAATCGGCCAGGATTCTCACTGGGCCCTCGAAAGAACATTTGCGCTCCGGCGCGGCGTCGAGCACGTTGAGCGCATGCTGCCGCGCTCGGCGCCGCTGTTGCTCCTTGCCCTCGCGCCCATTGCCATCCGGGCGCCCGATCCGGCCGCGTCCAATCCGCGGTCGATCGTGCGGGAGGCCGAGCGTGCGGTCGAGAATCGACAGACTCCGGCGCTCGCCGCGCGCTGGCGCCGGGCGCTCGAGCTGCATCCCGCGAATGCGTCCGCACTCTTCGCGCAGGCGACGCTCGAGCGGCTCACCTATCGCTATCCGGAGGCGAGTCGCGACTACGACCTCCTGCGCGCGCTCCCCGCGTCCGCCGGCGGACGCTTTCGCGCCTTCTCGGCGCTCGGCGAAGCGGAGATGTTCTTCATCCGCGCGCGGGAAGCCGAGGCGGGCGCCGCGAGCGGAGCCGCGCTCGACATCGCGCGTGCATCACGCGACAGTAGCGCCGAGGTGCTCGCGCTGGTGAATCTCGGAATTCTGCGTCTGCGGAAGGCATCGCCCGAGGTGGCGCTCGCCACCTTCGACTCCGCGTCGCGCGTGCTCCCCGGGCGCGATCTCGAGCTGCGCGCGCGCATCCGCTGCGGCCGCGCATCGGTGCTCGCGCGAACCGCGCGCGAAGAAGCGGTGACCGAAGCGAAGGCCGGCGCGCGACTCGCGCGAGCTGCGGGCGCGCAGCGCGTGGTGGCGAACTGTCTGCACGTGGCGGCGAGCGGCTACGACCGACTCGGCCGGCTGTACGCCGCCGATCGACTGCTCGACACCGCGGCGACGCTCGCGCGCACGCTCGGCGACCGGCGCGAACTCGCAACGATTCTGCAGTGGCGCGGCTACGCGGCGTTCGAGCGGCAGCAGCTCGACTCCGCGCAGCGACTGCTCGGCGCGGCGATTGTCGAGGGTGAGGCGGCGGGGAGCATCTCGCCGCTCGCGTGGTCGGCGCTCAATCTCGCGGAGGTGTCGATCGCGCTCGACGATCCGATCTCGGCGGAGGCGCACATGACGCGCGCGCTCGCGCTCATGCGGCAGCTCGGCGACGCGTGGGGAACGACGGAGGCGCTCGGCGTCGTCGCGGAGCTCGCGTTCACATCGGGCGATGTCGATCGCGCGGCGACGCTGTACGGTGAGCTCGCGCAGAGAGCCGCGCGCACGAACGACGCGTCGCTGTCCTCGCAGACGAGCATCCATCTGGCGGCGATCGCAGCACGGCAACGCGATTGGGCGGGCGCATCGGCGCTGCTCGACAGCGCGGGGAGTGCGCTGCGTCGCACGGGGCGTTCGTCGAAGACTGCGGCGCTGCCGTACGAGCACGGGGTGATCGCGCTCTGGAGAGGACAGCCGGCCGAGGCGGAGAAGTTTCTGCGACTGTCGCTCGCGACGGTGGACACGAGCGAGCACGTGTCGCGCTATCTCGCGCAGGGGCGGCTTTCGGCGGCGCGGCTTGCGCAGGGCGACACCGCGGATGCGGAGCGATGGCTCACGACCGCCACCGACGAGCTGGACTCGTGGCGCAATGGGTTGAGCGACAGCACGCTGCGCGTGCTCGCCTTTCAGGTGTCCGATCGATTCGGTGGGCCGGAGCTCGGCGCGGAGTCTGTGCTCGGTGCGGTGGCGGCGTCGGGACATGTGGCCGCGGCGTTCGAGTTGGGCGAGCGACGGCGCGCGCGCATGCTGCGCGATGGGCTCTTGCGTGCGCGCAACGCGAAGTCGGCGAAGAGTGCATCGAAAACGGCGTTTGCGCTCGACGCGTCGCGCGTGACCCTCGCGGCGATGATACAGGCGCTACCGGCGAGGGCGGCGTTGGTGGAGCTCGTTGCAGGGCGGGGCGGGCAGCCGACGACGGCGATCGTGATCACGAAGCGCGGTGGCTTCGCCGTGACGATGGCGCCGATCGACAGCATGCGCGACGATATTGCGCGCTTTCTCGCCGTGATCCAGAGCGGTCGCTCGGACAGCGTGGTGGCGGCGAGATTGGGCCAGGCGATATTGGCGAAGGTGGTGCGGCGGCTC
>PLMM01000004.1 GCA_003142495.1 Gemmatimonadota bacterium
CCGAGCGAAAGGAGCGGAGGATGACCGTCGACAGCGCGATGTTCTCGGCCAGCGCGAGCAGGTAGCTCTCGCTGAGCCTGTTGGCTGGAATCAGATGTGTGAGACGCATCGCCCCGAAGACGCCGACGCCGAGCCCGATGTCGCACGCGCAGGCCGCGAGATCGTTGTCACCGCCGGAGAGTAGCGAGGTGCCGTTTCGGTCGAGCGCGAAGGGCCGTTTGCCGCCCTCGTGGAGCTGCACATAGCACGTCGCGACAGACCGGCGCACACAGAGCCCCGCACCGCACGGCATCGTATCCGGCAGCATGGGGAGATTGGACCAGAGGTCGTGAGGCACGTCACGGATTACGAGGTTGCCCCAGTGTCTTCGCGTCCACTCCGGTGCGGGCTCGTCGAATCCGGGGCGGGACGCGCCGCTCCATGAGCCAATGTCGGGGCGACTCTCGTAGATGCGAACGGCCTGCTCGAGAAAATCGGCGTCGAGCACGTTGTCATCGTCCACGAACACGAGCAGGCTGCCGGAGGATTCGGCGATGCCGCGCAGCCGGGCGCGCGTGAGTCCCGCCTCATTCTCGCGGATGATGCGGCCGGCCGGATGCCAGGAGAGATCGATGCGAGCGCCCAGCGGATCCGTGCTCGCGCTGTCCACGATCACTAGCTCCCACTGTGACGGGTCGATCGTCTGCTCGCGAAGTGCGGCGAGCACACGCGTGAGGTAGTCCGCGCGAGGATTGTGCGAGCAGGTGATGACGGAGATTCGCGGGCGCGCGCCGGTGCTCACGGCGAGCCAGCCGCGCTGACCCTCGCGCGCACGATGGCCCGCACGAGCTGCGTCGGCAGCACATTCCGAAACAGAAAGCGAGGCGGAAGAGTGGAGAGTGGATGCTTCGCCCAGGTCTCGAGGATGATGCGAAGGGCGAGCGCGCGCTGCCCCTGCAGCATCAAAGCCTCCGCCCAAATGAGCGGCTCGAGGAGCGCCACGCGATCGGAGAGCGCCGAATCACGCTGCGCGGAATTCTGCGCGCGCGCGGAGGTTGGCGCCTTCGCGCGTGCCTCGAAGTGCGCGATGGCCACGTCGTACGCGCGCTTCACGCCCTGCGCGGTGATCGGCACATCCATCGTTTCGAGGATCGTCTCTCGAGCGCGAGCACCGATTTGCGCGCGAAGATCGGAGGTGGAGAGGAGAGACAGCGTTCGCTCGACGAATGCCGGGGCATCGTCGAATGGCACGATCGCACCGTTGACGCCGTCCTGCACGATGTCTCTGGCGAGCCCCACCGGAGTCGTGATGCAGCAGAGCCCCGCGCTCATCGCTTCGAGCAGCGTTACCGGGCCGCCTTCGACGCGGGCGGTGACCCAATAGAAGTCGAGCGCCTGATACATGCTCGGCATGCGATCGGCTTCCCTCACGAACGGAATCCAGACAACGTTGACACCGGTGGCAAGGAGTTGGGCCACGAGGCTGTCCCATCCCGGCCCGATGATCAGCACGACGAGACGCGGCAGCCTGCTGGCGAGTTCCTGCGCGGCGGAGGCGAAGATGTCCGTGCCTTTGCGGTCGAGCTCATTGCTGCTGAGCTTCGCGAAGAATCCAACGACGACTGCATCGGCGGAGATTCCGAGTGATGCCCGGCTCGCGGCGGAGAGTTGCGGCGTGGCAGGGAGAAAGCGGGACGCATCGACGCCGTAGGGAATTCGGACCACTCGATCGGCGGCTGCTCCGCGCTGCACCACATCGTCGGCCCACTGCGACGATCCAACGACAATCGCATCGCCGTCGAGGTTGTGGCGCTGCGTCTTCCAGTCATCGCTCACGTGGTGATGGCTCGTTACCACGGGGAGCTGCTCGCGCAGAATGGGGAGCCATTGCTTCGATGCGTACGGGCAGACGAAATGGACGATGTCGAATGCATCGAAGAAGTCAGGCCGATCGCGCGCGACGATGTCGAGTACCGCTCCCGAGATAATCGTTCCATCCAGCCACGGATTGTGAGTGACGATGGATTGCGCAATCGTGCCTGTGATCCAGTGGATCGAGTCCGGCACGAGCAGCACGCGCAGGCGTCGAGACGGCTGGTCGGCCACGGCTATGGCGCGCCACGTACGAAAAGCGCGTTCGACGTGACGAAGAGGTCTCCGGTCGTGATCATGAACTCGGCGTAGCTCGCAACGAAGCGAAAGCCCAGGGGCTCGAGAATGTTTCCAATGGGCAGGAGCGCGCCGCCGGTGGTGCCGTCTTTGGGAAGCAGCGTGTTGAACTCGACATAGATGAATCGAATGCGGTTTTCGGCGAGCATGTCCGATGCGCCCTCGAGAACGGCCATCTCGTGTCCTTCGGTGTCGATTTTGAGCACGTCGATCCGATCGATGCCGTGACTGGCGCAAAAGGCGTCGAGTGTTTCGCAGTGGACGGTGCGAACGGTGACAGGGTGCTGTGCGCGCTTGGCATACTGCGAGTCTTCCACCAGGCTGTTCGACGTAGCGAGTGCGCCGTAGTCGAAGAAGCGCGCTTCGCCGTTCGTGTCGCTCAGCGCGAGGTTGTGCGCCTTGAAGCGAGCGCTGTGGACATTCGATGTTAGTGCATCGAAGCTCGTCTTGTCCGGCTCGAAGGCGAGCACGGTTGCTTCAGGATAGGTGCTGAGTGCAGCCGTCGAGGTTTGACCGACATTTGCCCCGACATCGAAGAAGACGCGAATCGGAATGCCGTAGATGTTGCCGAGGCGGCGGATGTCGTGTTGATAGTCGACGCCGAAGGGGAGGACGGAGCGATGTCGAATCCAGTAGCCACTTCGTTCGAGCAATGACCGAAGAGTGGAGCGACCCGTTCGGCCTAACGACACGTTTTTACTACGGCTCGACGATTCACGTGATCACGACTGCGCCATATGTGGGCCCATCTTCGATGCGGAGTTCGTCGTCGAGGTACGCCATGGTGCGTCTACCGTCGTGAACGACGCGCAAAAGATCATCGAACGACACACCGAACTCTTTCCACGCATAGGGGTGGAGCTCGCACATGACGACGGCGCTCGAACGAAGTAGGCGAGTTGCACCGCGAAGCGCGTTTATCTCAGCGCCCTCCACGTCCAGCTTTACGAAGTCCGGCGCAGGAAGGCGCGCTTCCGACAGGTAGTCATCGAGGGGGATCGCCGTAATCGCGTAGCGCTCGACGTCATCGTCGGTGGGTGCACCGCCCAATCCGGAGCGGGCGAGGGACGATTGTGCGTTTCCGTGACGCGCAAACAGCTGTCGGGTGACACGAGAGTCGAACACCGCGAATTCTTCGACTCGCACCCGATCCTCGAAGTCGTTGAGTTTCAGATTCGCTTTCAAGATCGGTCGCGCGGCGGCATCCGGCTCGAAGGACACAACTTTCCCCCTCGCGCCGACGAGACTCGCGAACAATACGGCATATTCGCCGTAGTGAGCGCCCACATCGAGCACGAGATGTCCGGGCAGTACTCGATCGAGAAAGAACTGGATTTGCTTGGCGTCATTGCGGGCGACGATGTCGGTCGACGAGGCGTATTTCAGGCGGACAGGGCGCGATCCGATCACGTACCGCAACTTGTGCGATCCATAGGCGATCGGTTCACCGCGCGCGCCGTACCAGAGCCTCTTGGCGGCCGTGATAGCATGCACACGGAGCTCAGTCGAGTTCATGTGAAGCGCTCTGGCTACTTCGTGGCAAGAAGCTGATAGCCCGTCGCCATGCGTTCATTGTAGGTGGTCGATCGACGCGCGCGGCGCAATAGAAACGGCAGTAGCGTATGCCGTCCGAGCAGATACATCGGTGAGCTTTTTGTATGAAGCCAGATGTGTATCTGCCAGTACAGCGTGTGATAAACAGTGAAGAGCCCCTTGGTGCGTACGAGCCGAAAACCGTGCCGCTTTACGAGGAGCTCGAGTCCATCGCGCGTATACCTCTGAAAATCTGTGGGCACCTTGTGCTCGGGCTGCAGAAAGGGCACTTCGAGAACGAGATGACCTCCCGGCTTGAGCACTCGGAACAGCTCAGCCATTACTTCTTCGGGATTCTCGACGTGCTCGAGGACTGCGATGCACAGAATTGCGTCGAAATTATCGTTTGCTACCGGTATGACGTGAAGCGGCGAGTAGATATCGATGTCGGTACGGTCGTCACCGGGCCACGTGAGGTCTTGATTGACTAGCTCGCCATCGACGAGATGCGAGACTTTTCTCGTCCCGGCACCGGCGTTCAGCACTCGGCCTCGCAGCAGCGGGCGAAACTCCTCGAGGTCGACGTCGATCGATGGAAAACACGCGATCTCGCTCGGCACGCGTCGCTGCAGGGCATCTCGAAGCGCGGCCGGAATGAAGTGACGCAGCTCAGTCACGACCTTCCATGCACAGTGCGACTCAATCGAGCGAGTGACCTATTCATCCGCTCCTGACGCGACGCGCGAGCGTAAACGGTCACGCCTTGCCCGAGCGACGCACAGGTGCAGCCAGTCGTATCAACGCGAAGCCCGCCCGATGCGCTGCTGCCCACACAGTCTGCGCGATGGAGCCATTTCCGTTAAGGTCGGCATAGCGCCCGATTATCGTCGCATACACCGTCGCACCGAGCGACAGTCGATCCATCAAACCCAGCTCACGTCGGTGGACTGGCGACCTCCACAGTATTTCCCCGGCGGCGTGCGACGCCACTATTCCAAATGGTTGACGCGCAGCCCATCCCGATAAGCCGTAGTAGCGAATCATGCTCTCGGCATCTTTCGAAATGCCCCCGGCGGATCGATGGAGGGTCGCGCCGGGTAGGGTCGCGACTTTTCCCCACGCCGCCAGGCTGGCCATCATGAACCAGTCCGAGCCCATGATGCGGCGAATTGGAAGCCTCTGCAGATATGCGCGGCGCACGACTCCATAGAACGCGCCGTTGTCCAGAACCGTCCTGTAGTAGCTCGCGATACGTTCGCGCGGCGTGTCTTCCGTTAGCGCTGCGTTGATCCCTGCCGTCCCGCACGAATCCTCGGTCTCGGCATATTGGGCGTATCCCGCTGCAAGCACGAAGTCGGGATGTGCCGACAGATACGCGGTGCACAACGAGATGTAGTTGGGGTCGATCCAGTCGTCATCGGCGAGCCACATGAAGTATTCGCCATGAGCGGCCTCGAGTGCCGCAGCGAAGTTTTTCTCAGAGCCGACATTCGAATCCTGTCGGATGTAGCTCACCCGCGGATCCGACTCGCACACGGCGCGACAGTAGTGCTCCGTCCCGTCCGTCGACGCGTTGTCCGAGATGATGATCTCGATGTTCGCATACTCCTGCGCCTGCACCGACTCCAATGCCCGCTTCAAGCCCGCCAGGCGGTTGAAGGTCGGAATCCCGATTGACACCAATGGCTGAGCTCCGCGCGACGATTCCTTCATCGCCCCGACACGTCAGCCGAGCACGGCTTGGAGCACTTCGCACACGCGGTCGGCTTCCTCGCGGGTAAGTGAAAACCCGCTCGGCAAATTGATCGCCCGGCTCCCGATATCGTAGCTCACGCGGTTCCGCTCGCGCGCACACTTCGTCGACGGAGCATCCGCATACGCCGGCAGGGAGCTCAACGGATGGAAGAACGGCCGCACATCCACGCCGCGCTCCCGCATCTCACGCACCACGTCGTTCTTGTCCTTCGCAAAGGCGCGATCCCACACCACGGTCGACATCCAGTAGCTGTTCCTCGTGCCTGCGGGCTCCGCGTTCAACACGAATCCGTCCGTATCGCGAAATGCGTCCGCGTACCACGAGAAGATCTCACGCTTGCGCTCAACCAGCTCCGCGATGCGCTCCAGCTGTGCGAGTCCGAGCGCGGCCTGCATGCTGGACATCTTGTACTTGAAGGCGACCTCGGAGTTGAGGAATTGTATGTCGCCCGGGCGACGCCCATGATCACGCAGGAATCGCGCACGGTCATGTAGATCCTGGCAGTCGGTAACGAACATTCCGCCTTCACCCGTGGTCAGCGTCTTCGATCCATGAAAGCTGAAGACACTCGTATGGCCAAAGCCGCCCGCGAGGCGCCCGCAGTATTCCGAGCCAACAGCTTCCGCTGCATCCTCGATCACCGAAATGCCATGCGTGCTTGCACTCGCCAGCAACTCGTCCATCGCCGGCATGCTGCCGTACAGGTCTACGAGAATCACCGCTTTCGTGCGGTTCGTGATTGCCGATTCAAATGCATCCGGACGAATACACCACGTGGCATCATCCACGTCAACGAATACCGGAGTCGCGCCTACATAGCGGATAGGCGCGGCAGAGGCGATCCACGTGCTGTCAGGAATGATGACCTCATCGCCCGGCCCGACACCCAGCGCTAGCAGGCTGAGATGGATCCCCGAGGTTGCTGACGGCAACGCGATCGCGTACTTCCGTCCCACATACGCCGCGAACGCGGACTCAAAGCGAGCGTGATACACGTTCGCGTTCCCGTACCACGCGTTCGTAACCGCATCCGTGACGTAATCAATCTCACGTTGCGTTATCGAGGGGCCCGCGAGAGGAATCACGCTACGTGATTCAATTCTTGATGCACTCCAGGTACCCGTCTGGGGCTCCCGTAATCAGCAGCTTCGCTTCTAAATCGCGGTCGATTCGGAAACGATCATTGCTCCGCAAGAACTCCCATACTGCCGTTTTCGGATTTGCACCCTTTCTCCAGGGGCGATTCGGGTAGGCGTCTGCCGGCAAGTCTTCGATAATCGTATCAAGTACAACGAGGTAGCCTCCCGCACGCACGAATGGGGAGTAGAGCTGCAACTCCTGCAGGACGTGCTCGTGAGTGTGATTCGAATCGAGGATGACAAGCACTCGCTCGCCTTTACCGACAAGACGAGTGACCTGCGCTACTATATCATTCGCAACTGACGATCCCTCGAGCAGCGTAATCCGCTTCCCCATTGGGTGTTTCTCGATCTCTTCCCGGTTGTGCTTTCGGATGTCTATGTCGACCCCGATGACTCGACCTTCGCCCGGGAGTAGCGACAGCATCGACGATGAGAAAATCAACGAGCCCCCGTGCGCTATGCCGGTTTCAACTATCACGTCCGGCTTCGTGCGCCAGATGATCTCCTGGATGGCAAGAATATCGGTGGGGAACTGGATAATCGGGCGGCCAAGCCACGTAAAGTTATACGGATAGCGCTTTTCAAGAGCTAGGCGAAGCCAAACGCGCGATAGCGCTTGCAGATCGGTCTCGCTCTTGAGAGCAGCAATGTTAGCCTCAACTTCGTCAAAAAACTTGGCGACTTCGTTCACGTCAAAGAACGCCTCCCGGCGGTGGCACATGTTGGACAAATCGGTGCTCGCGTGCAGAAGCACAGGCATCGGTTTTCATATCATGGACTCGGCGCTATCGCTGACCAGTTGAGCCCACGTTGGCGTCGACCACGACTTTCACTTCAATTCTCTCCCGCTTTAGGAGCTTCCGGACTTCGTCGAGATAGTTCGGGTTCATTAGCACCACGCTCTTCACTCTCTTTTGAACTAGCTCTTCTGGAGTGATGATCTCATGCCCAGAACCTGCGATGTAGCGGCCTTGCTTCCTCGGATTCAGATCGACGACTCCGCTGATTAACTCACAGTTCGGGTCGAATAGGGACGCTGAGGTCACTCCCTTTGCACCCGCGCCCCACAGCGCGACAGGGCCAGATTCGCGGAGTTCGACAATCGTGTTATTCCAACGAGCGAGCATCTCATTTTCCCTCCGCACGTAGCGTTGCACGTGTTGAGCGACGTCGCCTGGGTCACAGAG
>PLMM01000048.1 GCA_003142495.1 Gemmatimonadota bacterium
CGAGTTCGCGTCGTCGTACCCGATCACCTCGATCGCGTGCTCGTCCGGAACGCTCGATGCGAACGCCGTGAGCTCGATCTCCTCGTGCTCGAACTGCTCGATGGTCAGGCGGTCATCATCGTCGTGCACCGTCGCGAGTAGCGACTCCGCATCGAGCGTCTGCTCCGGCATGAGTAGCGGCGCGGGAGTCCAGTCGCCCTCGAAGTCAGGCTCCTTCTCGATGTCCGCATCGGCGGTGCCATCCGCCCCGCTCGAGCTCTCGATCTCGACGACATCCCTCTTCGCCTGGTCCGCGACTGTCGGCGCCTTGTGCGCTATCGGGCTCGCGGGCGGCGAGCTCGGTGGCGTAAACAGCTGCGCGGCGCGGCGGCGACTCAGCTCGAGCGGGCCAGTCACTCCCTCGCCCGAGCTCGGGCGCGGTGAGAAGAATGGTCTGGCAGCAGTTTGACGCGGGGGCTTGGGAAGGTCTTCGGGGCTGTCTTCCATCAGCACTCCTGAGGGCGCGGCGGGGGGCATAGTGCTCGGCGCCTGCGTACGATGTGGTATATGAAGTGGTATATGAAGCTGACGGGCCAGCCTTAAGCGGGCCAGCCGTACTTCCCTATGAGCGGGACGAATCGCGCGGCCCCGATGTCACGCCGTTCCAGCTCCTCTCCCCGCTTCGTAAAGAGCGTGAGAATCTGCTCCTCCCGTTCACCGATCGGGATCAGCATCCGCCCTCCCTCCGAAAGTTGCTCCGCGAGGGGCGTCGGAATGGTGGGAGACCCAGCCGTAACCAAAATCGCGTCATAAGGGGCGTAGTCGCGCCAGCCAAGCGTTCCATCGCCCGAAAGGAGCGAGACGTTGGACGCGCGAGCCGCGCGAATCGCGTCGCGCGCCTGGGTCACGAGCGTCCCAACCCGCTCGATCGAAAAAACCTGAGACGCGAGATGGGACAAAAGAACCGTTTGGTACCCGGACCCCGTACCGATTTCGAGCACCCGCTCCTTCCCCGTCAGCCCCAGAAGCTCGAGGTAGCGCGCATGCGTGCTCGGCTGCGAGATCGTCTGGCCGTTGCCAATGGGCAGCGCGCTGTCCTCGTACGCGCGATGTCGCATTCCCGTGGGCACGAAGAGATGGCGGGGCGTGAGATCGAAGGCGCGGAGCACCGACAGGTCGCGCACACCCTTCTCCTGCAGCGCCTCGACGAGCCTGCGCCGTCCTCCAGGCTGCTCTCCGCTCACGGCTCCGACCACCAGAGCTTCGACTCGTCGAGCATCCTCAAATGCGTGAGATCGAGCGAGAGCGGCGTGACCGAGATGTAGCCATCGTCGACCGCGCGAAAGTCCGAATCCGACGGCCCGCTCCACGACGCGGATCCGCCGCCGATCCAGTAGATCTCGCGCTTCCGCGGATCCAGCATCTTCATCAGCGAATCCGAATAGACGCGCCGGCCGAGTCGCGTGAGGCGCACGCCGCGGATGTCCTTGGCGAGACGCGACGGGAGATTCACGTTGAGCAGCGTATCGTTCGGAATCTCGAGCGCCGTGAGATGCCTGAGCAGGGCGGTCACCGCCGGGATCTGATCGGTGAGCAGCGCGGGATCCGCCTTGAGCTCGCCACCGGCGAACGACAGCGCGATCGCGGGAACACCGAGCGTGACGCCCTCCATCGCCGCGGCGACGGTGCCCGAGTAGAGCACGTCCTCGCCCATGTTGTTCCCGTGATTGATCCCGCTCAACACGAAGTCGGGACGCTCGGGCATGAGCGCCTCGATCGCGAGCATCACGCAATCGGTGGGCGTCCCATCCACCTGCCAGCGCTTCTCACCGCGCGCAACCGGACGAATCGGATGGTGCAGCGTGAGCGCGTGGCTCGTCGCGCTCTGCTCGCGATCGGGCGCCACGATCGTGACGTCGCCGAGCATCTCGGCGGCCTTCACCAGGCACTCGAGTCCGTGCGCGAGAAATCCATCATCGTTCGTGCAGAGCAGGTGCATCAGCGCGGCCGTGCGCGATGGCGCCAGATCGTGCGCACGACGCGCAGCGAGTCGTCCCACGCGCGGAAGTGGCTCGGCGCCCCGTACACCGTGGGCACGTCCACGCACGCAATGCGGAATCCGCCGCGCACGGCCTCGATGAGCATCTCGGTCTCGTACTCGTAGCGATCGCCGCTCGCGTGGCTCGCCTCCAGCACCTCGCGCCGCATCGCGCGATACCCCGACTGCGCGTCGGGCACCGGCACGCCGACGATCGCTCCGACGGCCGCGCTCGCGAGCGCGTTCGTGACGCGGCGCCCGATCGGCATCGTTCCGCGCGTGCGCTCGCGCGTGCCGATCACGACATCGGCGTCGACGAGCGCCGCGAGCAGCTCCGGCGCGCGCGCGGGATCGTGCTGGCCGTCGGCGTCGATCGTGATCACCGAGTGCACCTGCGCATCGAGCGCGACCACGAAGCCCGCGCGCAGCGCTGCGCCCTTGCCGTGATTCACGTCGAGGCGCACGACATGATCGCAGATGCCCTGTGCCACATCGTACGTGTGATCCGACGATCCGTCATCCACCGCGATGAGCATCGCGTGCGGCAGCGCCGCGCGCAGCCCGCTCGCGACGGCCGCGATCGTCCCCGCCGCATCGAATGCCGGAATGACGCAGGCGACGTCGCTCACGACTTGGGGTTCTCTCCGCCAAGCATCGTGAGAACCTCGGCGAGCTCCTGCTCGATCGAGGCGAGCGTGTGCACGTCGAGCGCGCGACGCGCGTTCGGCTTGAGCTGCCCTTTCTTGCGATGCTCGTCCACCTTCTGCCGCGCGCCATCGATCGTGTACTTCTCGATGTAGAGCAGGTGCTTCACGAGCACCACGAGCTCGACCTCGCGCCGCTGATAGACGCGATTCCCGGAACGGTTCTTCGCGGGATTCAGAAACTTGAATTGGCTCTCCCAATATCGGAGGACGTGCGGCTTGAGCCCCGTCAGCTCGCACACCTCTCCAATCGAGAAGAATTCCTGCACCGGCTCCGCAGTCATGTGTCTCCCTCCGCTCGAAGCTCGCGCCGCATCAGCTCACCGATGGCGGCACGGGGTGGTTGATGCTCGAAGAGTATCCGGTAGACTGCACTGACGATCGGCATCTCGATCCCCTCGCGCGCTGCGAGCGCGCGCGCACTGTGTGTCGTCATCACTCCCTCCGCCACCGTGTGCCGCTGCGCAAGCGCTTCGTCGAGCGACACGCCGCGCGCGATCTCGACGCCGAGCGAGCGGTTGCGGCTGAGCGCACCCGTGCACGTGAGCACGAGATCGCCCATCCCCGCGAGCCCCGCGAACGTCAGCGGCGACGCGCCCATCTTCACGCCGAGCCGCGTCATCTCCGCGAGCCCGCGCGTGATCAGCGCCGCACGCGCATTGAAGCCCATCCCCAATCCCTCCGCGATCCCCGTCGCCACGGCGATGACGTTTTTCAGCGCGCCGCCGAGCTCGACGCCCATCACGTCATCATGCGTGTAGACGCGGAATTCGTCGCCGGAGAGCGCGCGCTGCACCAGAGTCGCGGCCTCGGCGCTCGTGGATGCGGCCACGACCGCAGTGGGCTGCCGCGCCACGACCTCGGCCGCGAAGCTCGGCCCCGACAGTGCGACCACCGCGTGCGATGGAAATTGCTCCGCGAGCACGTCGCTCATCACGGCGAGGGTGTCGCGCTCGACTCCCTTGCTCGCCACGACGATCGTCGCACCGGCCCCAACCGCGGGCGCAGCGCTTCGTGCGATGCTCCGCAGCACGTGCGAGGGCGTCGCGAAGAGCACGAGCGCCGCGCCCGTGCACGCGCTCGCGAGATCGGCATGCGCAACGACACCCTCGTGCAGCTTGGCTCCCGCGAGAAAGCTCGTGTTCTCGTGCGTCGCATTCACCGAGGCGACTACCTCCGCCTCGCGCGCCCACAGCGCGACGTCGTGCCCATTCCGCGCGAGCAGATCGGCAAGCGCTGTTCCCCACGCTCCGGCTCCGATCACCGCGCAGCGCATCAGGTTGCCGCCTTGGCGCCGCGACGGAAGCGATGCTCCTCGCCGCGACGTAGCCGCCCGATGTTCGCGCGATGGGTCCAGAACACGAAGGCAGTGATCAGCGCGGACGTGATGGCGACCGGCGACGTCACGCCCATCATGATCACTACCGCGATCGTGAGCGCCACCGCGCTGCTCAGCGATGCGAGCGACACGTAGCCGGAGAGATAGAGCACGATTCCCCATACGCCGAGCGAGATCAACGAAGGGATCGGCGCGAGCGCCAGGAAGACGCCGCCCGCCGTCGCCACACCCTTCCCTCCACCCTTCCAGAGCAGAAACACCGACTTCACGTGTCCGACGATCGCCGCGATGCCGAAAGCGATCGCCCACAGCACCGGCGATTCCGGAGCGAAGCGCGCCGGCAACAGGAGCACGGGAAGCGCGCCCTTCGCCATGTCGAGAATCATCACGACACTCGCGATCTTCCAGCCCATCACGCGAAAGACGTTCGTGGCGCCAAGGTTGCCGGAGCCGTGCTCGCGAAGATCGATTCCCTTGAAGAGCTTCCCCGCGAGATACGCGAATGGAATCGAGCCGGCGAGATATGCGATCAACAACCCCGCGAAGGGCATCATCTACGCGGCGCGGCTCCGCAACAGGATGCGCAGCGGGCTGCCGTTGAATCCCCACGCCTCGCGGAAGCCATTGTGCAGGTAGCGCACGTAGTGCTCCGGCACGAGGTCCGGGTGATTGCCGAAGACGGCAATCGCCGGTGGCTCGATCTCCACCTGCGTCGCGTACAGCAGCTTCACTTCGCGTCCCGCCGCCTGCGGCGGCTGCAACCGCGCGGTGAGCTCGCCCAACGTCGTGTTCACCTGCGCCGTCGAGATGCGCTTCTTTCGTTCCGCGTCCACGAGCAGCACCGTCTCGAGCACCTTCGTGACGCGCTGTCCAGTCAACGCCGAGGTAAACAGGAAGGGCACGAATTTCAGGAAGGGCGCCTTCTCACCGGCCTCCTTCTGGAATTTCTGCGCCGACTTGTCCGTCTTCTCTTCCTTGATGTCCCACTTGTTGACGACGATGATCAGCCCGCACCCATTCTCCCACGCGAGCGTCGCGATCTTGAGATCCTGATTCTCGAGACCGACCACTGCGTCGAGCATCAGCACGCACACCTGTGCACGCTCGATCGCCCGGCGCGTGCGCAGCGACGAGTAGAACTCGATACCGTCGTCGATCTTCGACTGGCGGCGTAGCCCAGCGGTGTCGACGAAGGTGAGCGTCTGCCCGTGATACTGCATCGGCGTGTCGATCGCATCGCGCGTCGTTCCCGCCTCCGCCGCGACCACCAGGCGCTCCTCGCCGAGCAGCCTGTTCACGAGCGACGACTTCCCGACGTTCGGGCGCCCGATCACCGCTATCCGGAGCGAGCTCTCGTCCTCAATGATCGCCTCGGGGAATCGCTTCACTACCTCGTCGAGCAGATCGCCCGAGTTCTTGCCGTTGATTGCCGACACGGGGATCGGATCGCCCGCGCCGAGATTGTAGAACTCGTAGAAGTCAGTGGAGCGCGGATCGTCGACCTTGTTCGCCACGAGCAGCCACGGCTTCCGCGCGTCGCGCAGGAGCTCGACCACGCGCTGATCCTGCGGATGCAGCCCGGTCTTCGCGTCGACCACCAGCAGCAGCAGGTCAGCCTCGGCGATCGCCTGCATCACCTGCTTCTGGATCTCGACGTCCATCGGGATGTTCTTGACGTCCGTCAGCCCACCGGTATCGACCAGCCAGAAGGCGCGCCCGCCCCACTCCGCACGCGCAAAGTGCCGATCGCGCGTCGTTCCCGCTTCCTCGCTCACGATGGCCGAGTCGCTGCTGGCGAGCCGGTTGAAGAGCTGCGACTTGCCGACGTTCGGGCGGCCGACGATGGCAACGACTGGGATATTTCCGGTTTCGGTCATGCGGCACTCGCAATATGAAGCTGCGACGCGGCGTCGCTCAGGTCTTCGTTCGACAGGACGTCGAGGAAGTCGTACGACGGAACGAGCGGAATCGAAAGCTCCTCGCGCAGTGCGGCGAATGAAAGATCGTCGAGAAAGAGACCATCATCGTTGATCGTCTCCGCCGGAATGAGCGCGAGATCGAGGTCGGTGCGCCCCTCGAGCGCGCGGCGCAGGTCGGCGCCCACGAGCAGCCCCGCGGCAGTCGTCGTCGGCCCAAAGAGCGAGTTCTCGGCGACGATCTGCTCGAAGTGTGCGCCCGTTGCCGCGCCCAGCTGGTCGAGCAGCTCCGTCATCAGCCGTCCGCCCATCGCGGTGCCGGTGACGATCCCGATGCGCCGCCCATCGTGGCGCGGGAGCGCGCTCACGCCCTCGGCCACGCGCTTGCGCAGGAAGGCCACCGCCCCGATGCCGTTCTCGATCTGCACGAAGTCGCCGTAGTGCTCGGCGCCCGGCAGCTCGCGCCTGGCGAGCATGTACAGCTCATCGGAGCCGAACACCCAGCGGTCGCCACGCTCGCGCAGTGCCCGCTCCTCCCACTTCTCGACGTGCGCGAGCAGCTCGTTCGCCCGCTCGGCGTTCATCGACTCGCCGGTGTAGAGATGCGAGAACTGCGTGAGGCCGACGGGGATGATCGCGGCGGATAGCACGGCGTCGCCGAGCGACCAGAGATCGGCGATCGACTGCTCGAGGATGTCGCCGTCGTTGAGCCCCGGCACGATGACCATCTGGCAGTGGAACTGAATCCCGCCCTCGGCCAGCCGCGACAGCTGCTTCATGATGTCGGGCACCTTCGGGTTGTTCAGAAGGATCTTGCGCGCCTCGAATGGTGTCGCGTGCACCGAGATGTAGAGCGGCGACAGCCGGTACTCGAGGATGCGGGCGATGTCCTTGTCCTTCACGTTCGAGAGCGTCGCGAAGTTGCCGTAGGCAAAGGAAAGGCGGTAGTCGTCGTCGCGCACGTAGAGCGGCGCGCGCAGCCCTTTGGGCAGCCCCTCGATGAAGCAGAACTCGCACTTGTTGGCGCAGCGTCGCACACGTGGCGGCTCGAGGACTATCCCCATCGCCATCCCCTCGGGGCGCTCGATCTCGAAGACGATCTCTTCACCCTCGGGCGTCGTCACCTCGAGCACGAGCTCGTCATCGGCGGTGAGAAACTCCCAGTCGAGAAAGTCCNNGCTCGGAGGCGACGGAATCCGGGAGAATGCGAGCGACTTTGATCATCGCGAAGGCCGCGATGGATGCGCAAAAGGCCACCGGTCATCGCGGCGCGCGGAGCGAAGCTCGGGACGCCGTACACGGCTGGCCTTGAACATGATGTAACCTAGGAGATGAGAAGCCCGAAATCAAGGCAGAACATGTACTTCGGACACTTAGCCAAGGCTATCGGCGAGCAACGAAAAAAGCCCGCCGCATGGTTCGCGACGAGCTTCGTTCAAGTGCTCTCTCAACAGGATATCAGGGGATCGGATCGTATCTGTAGCCGATGATCCCTTCGCCTGCGGCGGTGAGCGCGAACGGCATCTTCTCCTTCGGCGCGAGGGAGAAGTCCACGTTCTGCGTGGCGACGGGCGCGCCGCTGAGGTTCACGAACTGCAGCTTCAGAGTGCCCTTCGTTGGCACTGTGCCGATGTTCTCGATCGCACCCTTGAGCGCCGTCTTCCCCGAGCCCGTCGCAAACGACTCGAAGGTCACCTTGGCCTTCACCTTCTCGCTCGCCGCAAAGGCGACGTTCAGCGAGTCGTTGTACGCCTTCACGATCTTGGGATCCTTCGTCGCCTTCGACTTCCCCTGGTACGCGAGCGCGAGCAGCTGATACTCGTCGGGGTTGTTGGGATCGATCAGCGTGAGTTTCTTCGACGTCTCGAGCATCCGGTCGAAGTCGCCCCCCTTCCAGTAGACGTTCGCCGCGTTGTAGAGCCCGGGGCGGAGCCAGTCGTTCTTCTTCCGCGCTGCATCCATGAGCTTCGTCGCAGCGGCCGGCTGATTCATCGTGAACGCCTGCGTTCCGGCATCGTAGAGCTGCGCATCAGAGTAGCCGGCCGGATTGGCGAGCATCTGATCCCAGAGCCCACTCACGCTCGCCGCATCGCCGGACGCGCTCAGTGCGGCGGCGAGCCCCGCCTGCGCGTCGGGCGCGCTCGTGCTCTTCGGGAAGTCCGCGAGGAACTTCTTGTAGAGATCAGCGGCCTTGAGCATGCCCGCCTTCTTCTCTTCGCCTGTTTTCCCCGACGAGGCCACGCGCGTCATCTGCGCGGCGCCAAGCTCGAGTGCCGCCTTGAGGTTGCTGTCCGAGCCGACCTCGGCGGGCATCAACGCCGCGCCGCGCGTGAAGAAGTCGGCGGCCGTGGCCGGATCCTTCTTGCGCTGCGCGACCATTCCCTGGAAGTACAGGCTGAGCGCCGACTTCGAGTCGATTTCGACCAGGCGCTTGAGCACCGCTTCCTGCGTCGGAACGCTATCGGTGTTGATCAGCGCCGAGAGATGAATGGCGAGCGGGCGCATCGCTTCCGATCGAAAGGACGCGATATCCGCCGCGCAATCCGGATTCGACTTCTCGACGTTGGTGAACAGCGTGTCCGCGGCGAGGAAGAGATCGACCCGTTGATCCTTTCCGTCGACGTAGCCGATGCTCCCCTTGTTCACCGTGGCCGAGTCGGGAAACTGCGCAGCGAACCGCAGGAGTGTCTGGCCGAGCACGTAGTCATGCCCCGCCTGGTTGTCCTTGAACTTGCCTGGGTTCGACGTGAGCGACGTGACCGCACCCTTCAGCTTCTTCTGCACATCCTCCGGGCGCCCGCCCAGCTGCGCGATCGTGACCGCGTTCATCGCGGACTTGAGCTCATCCGGCTTGTCGGTCTTGATGGAGCACGTCGCTCCCTGCGCTGTGGCCTTGTCCTGCTTCTGCGCGAGCAACGGCGACGCGACGATCGCCGAAGCGACGAAGGCGTGCACCATGCATGTGTTCCAGCGGATCATCTACTCGTCTCCTCAGTGGTTGCTCGCCGGCTCGTGCTTCTCAGCCGGCGAAGGTACACTCGGTGTCCCGAGCCGTTCCGCCGCCGCGAGCGCTTCCGCGGACACGTCGCGCAGCGAGCGCCCCAGGCGCATCGCAAGACGGCGTACATCTTCGAATTCAGGCTTTGCGCGGCTTCCACCGCCGGGCAGCGTGACGCGCTTCATGCGCACCGCCTCGCCCTCGACGAGCACCGTCCACTCCTCGCGCGGAAGCGCGTGGCGCTCGACGGTAATGCGGCGGATACCAATCGAGCTGCTGTGCACGAACAGTGCGCGCTCGACTCGATCCGCGCTCGACTGATCGCAGAGCACCTCGACGCGCGCGCCGGGTCGTCCCTTCTTCATCTGCGTCGCGAGCAGCACGACGTCGAGCGCGCCCTCGTCGCGCAGCACATCCGACATCGCGCTCAGCGCCTCGCCATCCATGTCATCGATGTCGGTCGCGAGCTGCACGAGCGTCTCGACGATCACGCCATCGAGCAGCGCGGGCTCCGCGAGCGTGATGCGCAACGCGTTCGCGCGATTCGCGAACTCCTTCGTGCCGGCGCCGTAGCCGCTGCGGAGCGGCGTGTACTGCGCGGGCGCCGGACCGCTCGATAGCGCGCGCACGAGCGCGGCGCCGGTCGGCGTCACGAGCTCACCCGCGCCCTCGGGCCCGGGTCGAACCACATGCCCCTCGAGCAGCTTGAGCGTTGCGGGCGCGGGCACCGGAAGTATTCCGTGCGCCGCCTTCACCGTCCCGTCGCCGACGACGATCGGTCCGCAGTACACGCGATCGACGCCGAGGAGCGTGAGCCCCCACACGGATCCGACGACGTCGAGAATCGCATCGACGGCGCCCACCTCGTGCAGATGCACCTTCTCCGGACCGACGCCGTGGATCTCGCCCTCCGCCTCGGCGATCGACGTGAACGCCGCGTCGGCGCGTTCGCGCACCGCGTCGGGAACGCCGGCCGCGGCGACCATTTCACGGATCTTCTTGATGTGGCGCCCGTGCGGCTGCGGCGGGATGTCGAAGTCGACCTTCGTGCACGCGATCCCCGCGCGCAGCACGCGCTGAATGCGAACCTCGACGCCGTCGAGCTTGAGCCGCGCGGGGAGCGCGCGCAGCCACTCGGGGTCGAGGCCGACCTCGAGCAGCGCACCGAGCATCATGTCGCCGGCGATGCCGGAGAACGGGTCGATGATCGCAATTGGTGACATACAAAGAAAGCTACTCGCCGTCGCTCGGCGTCGGCTAGCCTTGGTCCGTCAGAGACTCATCCGCGGGCACTTCGGTCGACGCGTCGGTCCGCGCTTCGTGGTCATTCGCCACATTCGTGATCGCTGTTTCGAGCGTGGCGATTGGCGCGCCCTCCTCGCCTGGCGGAAGCAGCGCGGAAAGCAGTCGCTGCGCGCTTGCGGCGCTGAAGCCGGGAAGCTTCGCGATCTCTTCAACGCCTGCATCCTTCACACCCTGCACGCTGCCGAACGCGTTGAGGAGCGCGCGCCGCTTCTCGGGTCCGACACCCTTGATCTTGAACAGCTCCGACGTGACGGTGCGCATCGACCGCCGCTTTCGGTTGTACGTAATTGCGAAGCGGTGCGCCTCGTCGCGCATCCGCTGCAGCATGCGCAGCGCGGGCGAGCGCTTCGACAGCCGCAACGACTCGCTGCGCCCCGGCATGAAGATCTCCTCGTCGCGCTTCGCGAGCGAGATCGTCGGCAGCCGCGAGAGATTCACCGCCTCGAGCGCCTCGCGTGCGGAGCTGAGCTGCCCTTTCCCTCCGTCGACGACCACGAGATCCGGAAGCGGCTTCTGCTCTTCGAGCCGGCGCGTGAAATACCGAGTGACCACCTCGCGCATCGACGCGAAGTCGTCCGGCGCTCCACCCGCCACCGACTCGATCTTGTACTTGCGATACTCGGCGCGCTTCGGCCGCCCATTCTCGAACCAGACGCACGACGCGACCGTGTCGGTGCCCTGCGCCGTCGAGATGTCGAAACAGATCATCGCGCGCGGCACGCTCTGCAAGCTCAGCTCACGCTGCAGCTCGTACACCGGATCAACGGCGCGCTCGTCGGCCTCGAACGTCGACGTCTTCTGCTCCTCGAGCAGATGCCGCGCATTCTGGTCCGCGAGCTCGATCAGCTGCCGGCGCGGCCCGCGCTGCGGCACCCAGAGCTGCGTGCGCGGCAGCGTCTCCTCGATCAGCTCGCGATCCGCGACCTCGAAGGGGATGAGCAGCTCGCGCGCATGCTCGAGAAGCGGGATGTACGTGCGCGCGAGATAGGCGGCGAGCACCACATCGTCTCCCTCGTCCTGGATGTTCTCGACGAACTGGTGCTCGCGCGCGAGCAGCTTCCCACCCCGAATGCGCAGCATCGTCACAACCGCATCCTCGCCGTCGCGCGCGTAGCCGAGCACGTCGCGATCGCCACCCTCCACCTCCACCACAACCGTCGGCTCCTCGAGCTTCTGGAGATGCCGCAGCGCATCACGGAGCTCGCCCGCGCTCTCGAAGTCCATGTTGGCCGACGCTTCATCCATGCGCGCCCGCACCCGCCTCGTCACCTCGGCCGCGCGCCCGTCGAGATAGAGCAGCACCTCGTCGATCATCGCGCGGTAGTCCTCCTGCGTCTGCAGCAGAATGCACGGCGCCTTGCACCGCCCGATGTGGTAGTCGAGACAGGCGCGCTCCGGCATCTCCTTCGGCATGTCGTAGCGGCACGAGCGCACCGTGAAGATGCGCTTGACGACGTTGAGCGCCCGTCGCATCGCGCCGACATCGGTGTACGGTCCGAAGTAGCGACCGCCGTCGTCGACCAGTCGCCGCGTGACGTAGACGCGCGGAAAGGGCTCATTGATCGTGACCTTGATGTACGGGTACGACTTGTCGTCGCGCAGCGCGATGTTGAAGCGCGGCTTGTACTCCTTGATGAGATTCGACTCGAGGATGAGCGCGTGGGCCTCGGTAGGGAGCACGATCGTCTCGACGTCCGCGATCTGGCGCACGAGCACGCGCGTCTTCGCGCTGGCGAGCGGATCCGCGTTGAAGTAGCTCCGCACACGCGAGCGCAGGCGCTTCGCCTTCCCCACGTACAAGACCACGCCCGCCGCGTCCTTGAAGAGGTACACGCCGGGCGATTCGGGGAGATGCGGAAGCTTGAGCGCGATCTGCTCTGAGGGCTCTGCTGGCACGGTCTAAATATAACGGATCAAAGTGGTTGCGCGATCCGATCTCGCGTGGGCTCTTAGCGTCGCGCAGCGCTCGTGAAGCGCGCGATGACCGTGCGAACCTCGGGGATCCCCAGCGCCGCCGTCACTCCAAAATACACGGCGCCGTACGGCACGATCGTCACGATGGCGAGCAGGATCGCAGGGCGCGCGCCGACGAGCTCCTTCACTCCCCACGCGGCCGCAGCGGCGGCAGCGGCCGAGAGCCAGAGCTGCGCAACAAACGACGCCGGAAGCCCCGTGCGCCCGATGCGCGCATTGAGCGTGCGACGCAACAGCACGAACTCCACCCACCCCGCGATTCCCGCACTCGCCGTGAGCCCCGCCACGCCCCAGTGCGCATCGATGCCGAGCAGCTTCGGGAGCGGAATGGCGAAGAGGTAGCCGAGACCGCTCGTCAGCACCACGCGCACGATCGCGTAGCGAAGCGGCGTGCGCGCATCACGCAACGCGTAGTACGTCGACGCATACAGCCTGCCGAGCGTCGACGCGAGCAGTCCAACCGCCGATCCCGCGAGAATGCTCCACACGTACACGGAGTCGGCCTGCGTGAATCGTCCGGACTTGAAGAGCGCACCCGCGAGAATGTCGCCGAGCGCGAGAAAGGCCATCGCCGAGGGGATGACGAGGAATGCGATGCGCCGCAGCCCGCCGTCGAGACGCGAGCGCAGATACTCCGCGACATCCGCCGTACTGCCTACGGCACTCGACATCGCGGGAAGCTCGGCGGCGGAGACGCTCATGCCGAAGAGGCTCACCGGCAGCATGTAGAGCGCCTGCGCGTTCGTGAGCGCGGCGAGCGCGCCGGTGCCGAGCAGGCTTGCGATCACCGCGTCGATGTAGCCGCTGATCTGCACGACGCCGCGGCCCACGAAGACCGGAAGAAAGTTGGCGACTACCGTGCGCACGTTCGCGGAGACCGTGTCCCACGTGATGTCGAAATGGTGCAGCAGCGAGAGCACCGCCGGCACCTGAACGAGCAGCTGCGCCGCGCTGCCGACCACCGATGCCCACGCGGCGACGACCGCGAGATCGAACTCGGGCACCTGGCCCCCGCGCCAGATGAGCGCCGCGATGATCGCTACGTTCCAGACGATCGGCGCGGAGTACGAAATCAGAAACTTGCGGTGGCTGTTCAACACGCCGAGGCACCACGCCGAGAGCACGAGCAGCCCGGCGCCGGGGAATAGAATCCCGACGAGCGTGATCGTGAGCTCGCGCTTCGCACCAGTGAATCCCGGCGCTATCAGCGCGATCAGCAGCGGTGTCGCCGCGATGCCAGCGACCACGAGCAGCGATGTCGCAACAGCGAGGAGCGAGAACACGGCGTTCGCGACGTTTGCCGCCTCCTCGTCTTCCCCGTTCGCGCGCAGCCGCGCGTAAACGGGAATGAAGGAGGCCGACAGAACTCCTTCTCCAAATAGATTCTGCAGAAAGTTCGGAATGCGGAACGCCGCGTTGAATGCGTCCGCGCTATCGCTCAACCCCAGATAGCGCGCGAGGAAGTGCTGTCGCACCAGCCCCGCGAGACGGCTCATGAGGATGCCCGTCGCGACCAGCGTGGCCGCGCGCTCCGACCGCTCGCGTGGCCCGGGAGCGCCCGCGCTAGCGGGGCTCGGCTGCTCGCTCATTCGGTGCGTCGCTCACCTGCCCGGCGAGAATCGATGTCGCGTGCTCGCGCGCGCGCGCCTGCATCTGCGCGAG